>CABQOJ010000209.1 GCA_902465775.1 uncultured Porphyromonas sp.
GGAGTGCGTAGAGAGATCTTGTCCACAGTGCACTCGGGCGTTGTCAGTCCTGGGATGAGCAGATACTCGCCAAAGGTGTGCGACGTGTCAGGGAAGATGATTGCCATAGGAAAGCGAATGAATAGTGGTGGTAAATGGAGGTAGGCTCTTACGCATGCTGTCTAGCGTAGGAGTCTGTACTAGCGTAGTCTATTGGAGGCACGGACGAGTATGTCGTCCTTGATGATATTGCGCATAGCCAGGTACTGGCACAGTAGATTGATGATCGGCAGTACGATCCAAAAGCATATCTGGGTCGTCGCCTGCAGGAGATCAGCCTGTCGCCAGAGCATATAGCCGAAAGCAACGATAGCAGCGACCATCAGGAGGAGTCCGATGATCGTCAAGCGTATCTGTAGCTTGCGTCGCTTGTAGAGGAAGATCGTCGCAAAGGAGAGGATCGTCACCAGTGAGGTGAGTACGAAAGAGACTAGATTAAAGTACTTAATGCTAGTCCATCCCCTTGCTACGAGACCCGTAAAGTTGGCTGAGTAGCTCATATCCGCACCCGAAGGCATGACGGTAAAGAGCGTCAGGAGCAGTAGTAGGGTTGCTGTCACCCCACTGAGGAATAAGTATAGAGTCTGAATGCGTTGCCACATAGTGCGGGTACGATCTAGAGATTTGCCCTATCTTAGTCCTGTGACTCCTCGTTTGGTAGACGGAAGTACACCTCGCCATTGAGAAACTCGGTGGTAGCCACGAGTGTAGGCTTGGGTAGCTGCTCGTAGTACTTAGAGATCTCAATCTGCTCACTATTTTCTGTGGGTGTCTCATCGAGAGCCTCCTGGTAGTTGGCCACCTCTTGTATCTTCTCGCGTATCTCGTCACGCATCTCTACGGAGATTTGATTAGCACGCTTGGAGATGATACGTACGGTCTCGTAGATATTTCCCGTCTGCTCCCAGAGCTCAGGCAGGGAGCGGGTGATCGTAGTCTGTGGTACGGATTGCTTCTTATTTGTTGTTGTCATAATGCGAAATTGGAGTCTTAGTATGTGAGTGTAGTGCCAGAGGAAGTATCTCTGCTTTTGTTTAGCTGACTATCATGCGCTGTGCGCGGTCACGCAGTGTCTTAGCACGCTTGATGTGCTTCCCCTCGGGGAAGGCGTTCTCATAGTTATAGTAAGCGTCTATGACCTCGCGTAGACGTCCCTGCTTCTTGCTCTCTACGCTATTCATCGCCTGCTGGTAGGAGGCCTCTACAATGATAAAGAGTAGATCCTCACGATGCTTGGTGTAGGGATAGGCTTTGAGCGCATTGCGAGCCGTGATGATGGCCGATATGTAGTTGTTACCTAGGTAGGTACCCAGGTTGTAGTATAGGTCTGCGGTGATCAGCTCTTTCTTGGCTAGGTTGTCCTGCAGGTCAAAGAGCATCTGCTCGACCTCCTTACGATGCTCACTCTGAGGATAAGCCTCTAGGTAGCTCTGGAGCTCCTTGAGCGCACTGTAGGTGACAGACTGATCTAGTCGTGGATCGGGAGCTATACGGTATAGTGCTAGTCCCGTCTTGTAGTGAGCCTCTGCGGCTCGTGGATCCTGTGGATACTTGCTGTACAGCCTGCGAAAGTACTCCGCTGCACTAGACTCCTGCTTGTTTTGTAAGAGTGCGTCGGCCATGATGTAGAGAGCCTGTGCACCCTCCTGCGTGCCTTCGTAGTGAGGTAAGACATCGACCATAAGCTCAGCCACGCGGCCATACTTACCCTCGTTGTAGTACTTCTTGGCATAAGAGTAGCGGAGCGTGGGGTCTTTAGACTTCTGTATGCGCATATACTCAGCGCAACTACTCGTGAGTAGGAGCCAGCTGAGAGCGAAGAGGCTGATGAGCGTTTGTCTTGTCATACTTAATACCTACAGGATACTATTGCACGCAAAGGTACGAAAAAAGAGATTAGAACGAGATCGCTCATACTCCCTTTTATACCGCCAATCGAATAGTTCGATGAGACGAGTAACCCTTTGTAGGGACGCACGGTCGTGCGTCCGTTGTAAAACGTTGAGACGAGCATTGATGTCAAAGTGTTGATATAGTAGCCTTTGACACAACGGACGCACGACCGTGCGTCCCTACAAAGGGTTCCCCGTGCGATTTGTGGAGTCTCGTAGTTCCTATCTATAGAAAGAGAAGATACCCTAGCCGTCTCACGGGTGAGTCGGCTAGGGTATGCTTGTATCGATGGTCTGCGTCTAGAAGGAGTAGAGCGAGCTGATAGACTCGTGGCTACAGACGCGACGGATAGACTCGGCAAAGAGCTCGGCGACGCTGATGATGCGTACCTTCTCGCTCTTCTTAGAGTAGGGGATTGAGTCGGTGAAGATCATCTCCGTCAGGCCAGACTGATCGATGCGCTTGGTAGCGGGATCGCTCATGACGGCATGTGTCGCAAAGGCTCTGACAGACTT
>CABQOJ010000210.1 GCA_902465775.1 uncultured Porphyromonas sp.
ACCTTAAGAACGTAGATGTCTCTATCCCGCTAGGGCTCTTCGTCTGCGTCACAGGCGTGTCGGGGAGCGGTAAGTCTTCGCTCATCAATGGTACGCTGGTGCCGATCATCTCGCAGCACCTCTATCGTAGCAAGCAGGCGCCACTACCCTACTCCTCTGTCGAGGGCTTGGAGCTGATTGACAAGATAGCTTTCGTGGACCAGTCGCCACTAGGTCGCACGCCGAGGAGCAATCCGGCAACCTACACGGGACTCTTTAGCGAGATACGCAATCTCTTTGTCCAGGTTCCCGAGAGCCGTGCTCGAGGCTACAAGCCAGGGCGCTTCTCCTTTAATGTCAAAGGCGGACGCTGCGAAGAGTGCAAGGGTAATGGCTACAAAACCATCTCGATGAACTTCCTCCCCGATGTGACCATCCCGTGTGACGTGTGCCGTGGTAAGCGGTACAACCGTGAGACCCTCGAGGTACGATACAAGGGCAAGAGCATTGCCGAGGTGCTAGACATGACCTTCAACCAGGCGGTCGAGTTCTTCGAGCATATCCCCGCCCTCTACCGCAAGCTCGCTACGTTGCAGCGCGTCGGACTTGGCTATGTCAAGCTGGGTCAACCATCCACGACCCTCTCGGGCGGAGAGAGCCAGCGTGTCAAGCTCGCGACCGAGCTCTCGAAGCGAGACACGGGACGCACCCTTTACGTCCTCGATGAGCCGACCACAGGTCTACACTTTGAGGACATACGCGTCCTGCTCAAGCTGGTCAACGAGCTAGTAGACCGTGGCAATACGGTACTCATCATCGAGCACAACCTGGATGTGATCAAGAGCGCCGACTACCTTATTGATATGGGACTTGAGGGCGGACGCAACGGTGGCGAGCTCATCTTCGCAGGCTCGCCTCTAGAGATGGCTCAGTGTCCCGACAAGCAGAGCTACACAGCGCAGTATCTCAAGGAGGAGATGCTGCGTACCCCAAAGACTGAATCAGACGAGCAGGCTTCCTCAGCCTCTCACTCATAGACACCTATTTATCTACTGGATTATGGAACAGACAGATCCCAAGAAACTTTCCAACCGCTACTGCCCCGAAGGCATGAGCGTCGAAGCATGGCAGATAGCCCTTCGCAAGCAATTTGCCGAGCAAAACGAGTTTACCGTCTCGCACCTAGACAACAACCGCATCTGGGGCGACTACATGGTGCAGAGCGGTTCAAATCATTATCGTGTCGCCTTCCGTGGTGTACGGAGCGACCGCAACTATTGCGCTTGTCTAGACTTTCGCACCAGCGGGCTAGGCACTTGCAAGCACGTCGAGGCGGTCATCAACTACCTCTCGGAGGAGGTGCCTGGCTATCCCTGGGGCACTACACCTTTCCAGCCAGACCGCACCTCTATCTTCATCAGCTACAAGGGCGGACGCACCATCGAGTGCAGCATAGGCAAGGGCAAAGAGGAACTCTACGCCGACTGGCAGGCACGTTACTTCGAGGGAACACTCCTCCCCCCGAGGCATTACCACCTCATAGACCAAATAACAGAAGAGGCCAAGGAGCTCTCCAGCACCTTCCAGTGCTACGACGATGTCTACGAGATGATCCGAGCCTATCTCCGTCTGCACAACTGGCGCGGACTAGTCGCCCGCACACTCCCCGATGGCGAGCTACCGCAGCCCTATGCGCAGTCCATCGCTAGCCCAGAGATGCGCCAGACGCTCTACAATCTCCTGCACCAGAGCTACAGCATCATACCAGAGCCTCATAGCGAGACCATCATAGAGCCTATCATAGCGCTGATGCGCTTCGTCTCGGTACATGACGCTGGGCGCATGCTGATTGTGGTGCGCAGTGAGGCGGAGCAAAGCCTTTGGTACACGCTCCTCGACCAGAGAGGCGTCACCGAGGGCGTTACCGTGGCGCTCTCCTCAGAGGTCAATAGGCAAAACACAAGCATCTCAGGAGCCTACAGCCTAGTCTTTGTCGCTTGTGGCGAAAAGCTCAGCAAGTGGACCGATCCCATCTCCATTGCGCTCAAGCGACTTGCCATCAAGCATCTCTACATCTCGGTACCGCACCTATCGCTCTTCACGCCCCTGCAGTTCTCCTCTATCACGCAGCACATTGACCCCTACCTGCTGGGGCCGACCTACCTCTTTATAGAGGATGCCAAGCAGTTCTTCCCGATGACAGACCTTCCCGAACGTCTCCCCGAGCGTCTCGAGGGTTTGGTCACCTTCCTGCCCGATGACCCGACCATCCGCACCTACGAGCCTCAACTGCCGAGCACTCCGAGCAAGGAGCCCGTATGCGACGACGAGGCGCTCCCCTACCAGCTCCTCCAGGCGCTACGTGACGCCATCGCCGATCCCAAGCGACGCATCCGCCTGCTCGATACGCTAGACTCAATCCTTCAGGAAGAAGAGCAAGAGTAATATGGTAGACCTCACTGCAC
>CABQOJ010000211.1 GCA_902465775.1 uncultured Porphyromonas sp.
AGAATGTCTACCGCCACATGGAGATGGGCAAGAACCGTGTCCGAGCCACTTGGGACGCACTCAACGAGATCGGTCTCACCGTCATCTCTGTGACCCTCGTCCTCGTGGTGGTCTTCCTACCGATCATCTTCACCACTTCGCTGGTCTCGGACATCTTGCGTCAGTTCTGCGGAGTCATCGTCATCTCCATCCTCTTCAGCCTACTCGCTGCCCTCACCTTGGTACCTCTGCTCACCTCTAGGCTGGGCAACATACAGCCGCTACGTGACGATCGCCCGCTGGGACGTATGCTCACGGGCTTCGAGCGTGGCATCAGTCGCTTTGCCAATGGCATTTCGTCACTCACACGCTGGGGTCTAAGCCATCGCTGGGCTTTGGCAGGCATCGTTGTCGTGCTGATGGCTGCGGTGCTGGTGCTCTTTCCCTTGGGCTTTATCAACTTTGAGTTCCAGCCCTACATGGACCGCCAGGAGTGTATCATACAGCTCGAGATGCCAAAAGATATCTCTATGGCTGAGTCCAACCAGCTCGTGCGCAAGGCTGAGACGTGGCTCATGCAGCGCCCCGAGGTGGAGAAAGTGGTGACCATGGTCGGACTAACGAGTGACAACAGCCAGAGCAGCAAAGGTACCCCCTACCTCGCTGAGCTAGATGTCAAGCTACGGAAGACGCCCGAAGGTACCGAAGCCTACGTGGCTCGTATCCGCAAACCTCTGACCGACTACCTCGTCGATGCGCGTGTCAACGTCTATAGCGTGAGCATGACTGGAACCGTCTCCAAGGCAGCTGTCGAGTACATCGTTTCAGGTGCGGACAAGGATTCGGTGGCGCTCTTTGCGGACAAGGCTTTGGCGCTCCTTAGCACCATCCCGGGAGTCATACAGCCTACCCTTTCGGTCGAAAACGCTACCCCCGAGATCCTCGTGCGGGTGGATCGTGATAAGATGTCCAATCTAGGGCTAACGCTAGACAACGTGGGGGGTATGATGCAGACCAACTTCCAGGGCAATGACCAGCTTCGCTACACGCAGGGGGACTACGAGTATGCGATAAATATACGTGCCGACAAGCTCTCTCGTCGCTCCATCGAAGATGTGGCAAGTCTCACCGTCGCCAATCCGCAAGGCGACCTGATACAGCTGTCGCAGTTTGCCGATGTATCGCTCGGTATAGGGCCTAGTCGCTTGGAGCGCTTCAACCGCAACAGCTCCGTAACCCTGCGTGCACAAGCCTACGGCGTACCAGCAGGAGCCATCGCCAAGCAGTTTATGGGCCAGCTCAGCGAGGCGCAGATGCCCCAAGGCGTACAGATACAGACCGCTGGAGATATGAAGAAGATGGCCGACTCGATGAGCGTCCTCACCACCGCTATCCTGCTCTCCCTACTCTTCATCTACCTAGCCCTCGTCCTACTGTACAACAACTGGACGGATCCGCTCGTCGTCATGGTCGCCATCCCGCTATCCATCGTGGGTGCGCTCCTAGCCTTGGCTATGAGCAATACTGCGATGAGCATCTACGCCATGCTCGGCATGGTGATGCTGGTGGGACTGGTCGCCAAGAATGCGATCCTACTGGTGGATTTTGCCAACGAAGCTCGTGGCGAAGGCTTGTCCGTGAACGAAGCACTTATTCAGGCGGTCAAGCTCCGTACCCGCCCGATCCTTATGACGGCACTATCGACCATCATCGGTATGCTCCCCGTAGCGCTCTCACGTGGCTCGGGTGCCGAGCTACGTACCGGTATGGCGTGGGTCATCATCGGCGGTATGGCGCTCTCCACGTTGCTGACGCTGATTGTCGTCCCCGCCCTCTACAAAGCCTTTCACGCTAGGCAGCGCACCAGCAGCAAGCCAAAGGTCGATATAGAGGCACTAATGCAGGAGTAACCCGCACGGGGTCGCAACCTGCCTCAAGTTTACTTTGTCTTAGTCACGCCTAGGAGCAACCGCACTCCTGGGCGTGACTTTTTCGTTCCCCCCATCCCGATATGCTCTTTTCGTCAAGAAGAGAGTTTTCCAACCTTGGAAAAACAAATTTCCAACGCTGGAAACTTTATTTTCCTACCTAGGAATCGAAAAGTTCCTCCGTTGGAACTAAAGAGTTCCCCCCTTGGAACTTTTTAGTTCCAAAAGGGGAACAACTTTTGGAACTCGCATATATAACAAAATCAGCACAATACAAAGAACGCAAACTACCTACGCGCTCTATGGATACTCCTAGATAAGAGTTAGCGAGGGGAGGGCATTGTTGCAAGATACGCCCAACAATCACTCGGCGTGTAACGCCCTCCACCGGATCGAGGAGCTGCAGGAGGGTTGGCTACTCTGATATTTTTTACTACCTTTGTGGGCGACTCTTAGGGGTGCCACAGTGCGACTGCATGGTGGCTGAGATGAGACCCTCGACCTGATCCAGATAATACTGGCGTAGGCAAAG
>CABQOJ010000212.1 GCA_902465775.1 uncultured Porphyromonas sp.
CAAGGGTCCTGGACAAAACAGTCTCGTGGCGCAAGGCATTGAGGTCGTACCCTCGCTCTACAATGTTCTGAAGTATCTACAGAGCCAAGGGTACGACCTGACGGGCTTGCCCGACACGGAGGAGGCTTTTGCCAAGGATCTGATGTCTCGTGGCGCGCTCTACAACAACTATGCGGAGGGCAATAAGCAACTGCTCCTAAGTAGCAACTACCCCGCCTCGACGCAAGAGCTGACGCAGTGGATCGACGACACCTTTCCCCCAGCACTCAAGGACAGCATAGAAGGTCGTTACGGGGCGATACCTGGTCACGACCTCGTCTTAGAGCGTGACGGTGTCGAGGGCATTGCGGTGACCCGACTCACTTATGGTAAGGTGGCGCTCCTTCCTCAGCCAGGATCTGGCAGCGGAGAGCTAGACTTCAAGATGGTACACGGCTCCACCTCCGTACCCGCTTACCCATACATAGCGAGCTACTTGTGGGCACGCAACGGCTGGCACGCTGATGTCCTGATGCACTTCGGTACGCACGGCAGTTTGGAGTTTATCCCTGGCAAGCAGGTAGCGCTCAGCAACTACGACTACACCGACAGACTCGTGCGTGACCTACCACACATCTATTACTACACGACGGCAAACGTCGGCGAGTGTATGATCGCCAAGCGTCGCTCCTACGGGCAGGCGGTCTCTTACTTGGCTCCGCCCTTTATAGATACGCAGCTAGACAAGGAGATGCAACCGCTACGCGACTTGACCGATCGCTATCTAGCTTCGGAAAAAGATGACGACGCCCTCTCCAAGCGGATCAAAGAGATGACCATCGCTAAGGGCTTCCACAGAGACCTCAAGCTAGACTCCACGATGAGCAAGCCCTACACGAGAGACGAGATCGAGCTGGTCGCTAGCTTCATTGACGAGCTAGCCAATGCTAAGATCGTGGGCGGTATGTACACGACAGGCGTCCCCTTCAGCTCAGAGAAGATTCGCTCCAGTGTTCGCCTCCTCTCGGTCGACCCAATAGCCTATGCACTGGCTCAGGTGGACAAGTCTCGCGGACGGATCACCGACGCTCAGATCAAGGACGATGTCTACTTCAACGCTCGTTACCTCCGTCCTGCCGACCGCTTCGTGGCTCGTGTTCAGGATCGAGAGATTGCCTCGGGAGAGGTCGATGCGCTCATTCAGTCGCTAGGCGTTAGTCGCGCCGAGCTAGCACGTGCCGATCAGTTCCTTAAGGCGCAACAAGAGGAGAGCGCACAGTCCACTATGATGGGCGGTATGCCTGCAGGTATGATGGGCGGTGGAATGCCTAAGGGAATGCCAAATGATATGCCAAAGGGAATGCCAAAGGATATGCCTAAAGGTATGCCTAAGGGAATGGGTGGCGGTATGCCTCCTCACGGCAAGCCCGCCAGTGCCGAGACGAAGAAAGACCCCAAGCTGGTACTCCTCGCCGAGGGTATCAGTCTGTTACGTCGCTCCGTAGCGCAGATACCATATTACAAGCGAATGCTAAGCACTTCGCCACAGCTCGAGCTAGCTTCGCTCGCCAATGCGCTCAATGGTGGCTACACGGCACCTTCACCAGGCGGTGACTTCATCGCCAGCCCCTCCGTACTACCCACAGGGCGCAACCTCTACGCCATCGATCCCGAGATGACACCCACGGCAAAGGCGTGGGAAGACGGACAGCAACTAGCCGATGCGCTTATCGCCGACTACCGCTCTCGTCACAACGATTCGATACCGCGCAAGGTGAGCTTCACGCTCTGGAGCAGTAGCTTCATCGAGAGCGAGGGCACTACCATCGCTGAGATTATGGCGCTCCTCGGTGTCGAGCCCGTGCGTGACCGCCGTGGCAAGGTGATCGACGTGCGCGTCATCCCCATCAAGGAGCTCGGCAGACCTCGTGTGGATGTGGTCATACAGACCTCGGGACAACTCCGAGACATCGCTGCCTCCCGACTCTTCCTCTTGCAAAAGGCTATGGACCTCGTCGCAGAGACCAAGGATGGCAAGACTCCCAACCAGATTGCCCTCGGACGTGTCGAGGCGGAGCGTGTGCTCCTAGAGCATGGCGTACCCCCTGAGCAGGCTCGTAAGCTTAGCGGCAAGCGCATCTTCGGCGGTCTCAACGGTGCCTACGGTACTGGCATTCAGGAGTTCGTCGAGAGCGGTGACCGCTGGGAGAAAGAGAGCGAGATTGCCGAGGTTTACATGAACAATATGGGCGCCATCTATGGAGACGAAGATCTCTGGGGCGAGACCGCCAAGGGTATCTTTGAGGCGGCACTGCAAAACACCGATGCCGTCGTTCAGCCCCGTCAGAGCAATACGTGGGGTGCGCTAAGCTTGGATCACGTCTATGAGTTTATGGGCGGGCTCACCCTCTCCGTACGTCACGTCACAGGCAAAGATCCCGAGGGCTACTTCACCG
>CABQOJ010000213.1 GCA_902465775.1 uncultured Porphyromonas sp.
ACTGAATAATAAGAGGGGACTCGACCGCTGCATTGGCGATTGAGTCCCCTCTGTTCTGTTGCTACTGACGATACCGTCAGGCGGTGAAGCAGTTATTGCCTAGCGGACGATGACTTTGCGGACGAGCGTCGTGTCGCCCCCCTGGATGACCACCAGAAGTGTCTCGCCAGTCGTGCTGACCATGCGTAGCGCATTGCTGCCTGAGCTACGTAGTGTGCCCGTGAGGTCATAAATAGAGATCTGTCCCTCAGCAGTGACGCTGAGCATACCGTCAGCAGTCGTTATCTGGACATCAGGAGCGAGAGGACGCTGACAGTTGGTAGGCAGGGGAGCCTCCTCAAGCGGTTTGATCTGGGCAAAAGCCTCTGCATAGGCTGGCACCTTCTTATAAGCCTCTATGCTCTCCTTGGGCACGTAGAGTGTAGCGGTGTCGGGGAGCTGGTCAAAGGTCCCCTCTGTGCGGTACCCTCCAGCAGATCCTTTTGGAGTAGCCTCAGGAGGTGTGGTGGCACGTATGATCACTGTGGAGAGAGCATTATTGCCCTTGAAGGCGTTGTTCTTCAGAGTCTTAACTGTGGCGGGTAGGTCTAGGTAGACCAAGCTAAAGCACTGTGAGAAGGCACTGACGCCAATCTCCTCAAAGCCCTCGTCAAGGATCAGCTCCTGGACACAGATGTCGTTGTAGACAGCCTTGTCAGAGACAGCTCTGATACCGCTTGGGAGGTGTATGGTCCGTCCTCCATGCCGCCCGTTGGGCATGAAGAGGAGCGAGTTAGTAGCCTTTTCGATGAGGAGGTTGTCTCGCACCTCGTAGGTGGGGTTCTCCTCGCTGAGGGTGATGGTCTCTAGATGAAACGCGTTGTAGATAGCGCAAGGAGCGAATGAGCGGAGAGACGCCGGTAGAGCAAGCTTCGTGATCTTAGCTCCGCTGATGCTAGCCTCGTTCATCACTTCCAGCTTGTCGTTGAGCTTCAGATCGCGTAGTTCGGTCGCCCATATGGCAGCCTCGCCGAGCTCCTTGATCCCATCGGCTAGGACTAGGGATAGGAGCGTGACGTTTGACAGCTTATCTGCCTTGATAGCCTCGTCGGCTATGTACTCAGTCTTAGAGAGTACGGGATCTTTTGTCATGTCAAGCTCAGGCATGGTCCCTATGAATCGGATGAGCGTGTTGCTCGCCCCGTCATAAATGTAGCTCATGCGTGAGACGCCCGTCTCCTGCGGCATTGGGAGGATTTGCTTGAAGAGCTTCCAGCCATCAGCCGTCTTGTACTGCTCGATAGCCTCTTCTGGCACATAGAGCTTGCACTGCTCGACATTGACCCCATGAAGCGCATCGGTGCCGATCACTTCGGGAGGGAAGCTACGATAGGAGTAGATCTCCTCGAGACCTGTACAGTTGAAGAACGCGTTGGTGTTGAAGCGGGACATACCTTGAGGAATGTACAGCCGCTTGATCGACTTACAGTTGTCAAAAGCTCGAGCCGCTGTACCCAGTACCGTGAAGGGTATCACAAACTCCTCGTCGGTCTTGGCCCGTGGGTACTGCTCTAGGTACCAGTTCCCTAAGAGGTCACTGTAGAGTACGCCACTCACGGCAAAGTAAGCTTCACACCCCTTCTCAACCTCGAAGTGAGCCAGCTGACGACAGTTGTAAAAGGCATATTCGCCCAGTGTCTCCAGCGTCTTGGGTAGCGTGACACGCTTGAGCTTGGCACAGCCACTGAAGGCAGAGCCTCCTATGCTCGTCACCTTCTTGAAGTCTACAGACTGCAAATTCTTGCAAGCGAGGAAGCTCTCCTCACCGATCGACTCAAGATGGTCGCTCCAGGAGATCTTCTGTAGCATATTACAATCGGCAAACGCCTCCCCCCGGATCTCTCGGCAAGAGTTCGGTAGCACGATCTCTCTCAAGTCGCGACGAGCTCTAAAAGCGCCATCGCCGATGATCTCGACCGCGTCAAAGGCGGTGTCCTTGGTGAGGTCTATCGTCTCCTCATCTCCAGACCACTGGGTCAGTGTCTTCTTGTCCTCGCTCAGCTTGTAAGAGCTCTCGGGGTAGGTCTGAGCCGAGAGCGCCCACGCTAGAGTACAGAGGAGTAGTGATAGCAGGGTAATCTTTCTTTTCATAGCATTATTACGTGATTAAGTTAGATATGTTTCGTGTAGTTCGCTCCGAAGCGCTAAGCGAATGTAGCGAATCTTTTTCAACTGACAATGATTAGTGCACCCTACAGCGAGTTACTCGTCATTACTATCGCTTCGATCCCGATTGCTTCGGAGGAATCGGGGAATATCCATAGAGCTATTTTTCATTTCTCACGGAGGCGGTGAATGAAACTTCGGAAGAACCAATCGTTTCCTCCGAAGTTTCATTTCATTCTTCCGAAGTTTTATAGCTCGCCTCGGTGGATAACTTTCA
>CABQOJ010000214.1 GCA_902465775.1 uncultured Porphyromonas sp.
GACCTGAGTAGATGAAGCCAAAGTAAACGACTACAACGGCAAAGATGAGTACCAGCAGTGTGGCGACGATGTAGCTGATGACATGTAGGCGGTTGAACCACTTCTTATTGTTCCACCCGAGCGTCTGGAAGGCGCTCCAGAATCCGTGCGTGAGGTGAAACCAGATAGCTACGAGCCATACGAGGTATAGGATGGTGACCCATATGTTGCTAAAGGTCTGCACGACGAGCTGGTAGCCCTCGGCACTCTCACCTCCCGTCCACTCTTGTAGCTGCATCTTGCTCCAGAAGTGCGTCAGGTGGAAGACCAGTAGCCCCAATACGATGATGCCTAGGACAAACATATTCTTGCTCGCCCAGTCTATCTTAGCTCGTGTGAAGATGGCGTAGCGATCATTGCCACGTGCCTTACGGTTGAGCAGTGTCAGCCATATGGCGTAGATGATGTGTACGATGAAGCCCAGCGCTAGGACGGGTACCATAATCTGTACCAATATGTTGGTACCCATGACGTGACAAGCTTGATTGTACAGTTCCGTAGGGAACTCGCTATTCGCATTGATAGCATCGTAGACGGCTAGTAGGTTGATACTGCCATGTAGCAATAGGAAGATAATCAGGAAGAGTCCCGAGAGACTCATGATGAACTTTCTCCCGATTGAAGATTTAAAGATCCACATATTTGTTCGTTTGGTTACTTGAGTGATGTTATCAGTTACTGTTGGTCTGTCTAGGCATAGCAAAGAGCTGTGTAGGAGGAGCGCTTCTCAGAGCGCTCTACCGACTTTTTGCGACGCGAGACTTCTCCTTTGCTCCACAAAGATACAAAATACCTACTATTAACTACTATAATGTCGTCTTAATTTCGGGGAGAGAAGAGATTAGAGGTTAGAGGTTAGAAGTTAGAGATTGGAGGAAACGACCGCTTGCGGTCGGACGAATCATAGCCCCCAGTCGGAGGAGCAAAGCTCCGAACGACTGGGGGGAGAAGGAAGTCTCACGAAGCAAGCGACCTCCCCTGTGCGGGAGGTCGGACTGGGACTGTAGCCATTGTGTTGTCCGACCCACAAGGGGTCGATCCATTGGAGACGTCCTCCCCCCATCGGTCGTTCGGGGCTTTGCCCCTCCGACCGACGGCTACGAAGCGTCGGACCTCTCACGAGGTCCTCTCCCGCTCGTGTTATAAGGGAAGGGTAGAGGTTAGAAGTTAGAGATTAGAGGCTCTGGTATTTAGTACTGGTGCCTCTAGTTTTGTTTTAGAGGTTAGAGATGAGTGGCTCGCTATGTAGGGCCGACGCATCATAATCGCCCTGTCAGGAAAAAGTTATTCCGTTGATGACATTTCAGCGTCAACTTCGACGTCCTCTGTACTGGGTTGAGATTCAGGCTGTGCAGATGGAGAGATTTCTTCAACGGACGTATCATCCTCTACCTCACTTGGAAGTTCCTCTACTTCACTTGGGAGCTCCTCTACTTCACTTGGGAGCTCCTCTTCTTCACTTAGAAGTTCTTCCTCTTCACTACTTTCCGCTGCTTGTGAGCTACTCTCTGCTTTTCGCTTGTGGTTTACTGTTTTGCTTCCCTTTTGGTCACTGTGATGGGACACGTTCTCAACAGCTGGGTTGATCTCTTCTTCATCATTATGAAAGCACGTACTAAATAGTCCACACAACAGAAAGGGAGCAAGGATACCCAGGAGTATATAGCGATTTCCCTTGGGGAACTTCCCTTTTATGTCGTTTTTCTTGGCCAAAGCACGACACCTTCCGCAACAGAAGCCATCGTCCCAAAGGTCGTCACCATCATATTCTTTTCCGCAATATCTACATTTACTCATAATGTGCGCTGTTTATATGCTCTATACTTCATTCGCCAAGCATTTCCCTTAGGTTGCTTTTAAGGTCATCAAGAATAGCGTGATACCACATCTGTCTGTCATCGCGAGCGGATCTATCCGCAGGGTGATGGGTGCGATATGCCAATTTCACTGACTCAATGTCCAGCTTGGCGACATCTTTTATTGGCAACCCTGATAGCTGGATCGGGTTATCGCGTATAACGAAGTTTTCTGCGATATATCTATTGTACTTCTCGTCGACACCTGTGAGGAAAATGAGGACATCTGGTTTAAGAATTTCTATTTCGTCAGGAATGACACGAAAAAACTCTTGCTCCAATTGATGGGTAAAGCTATTCACAGATACACCTGTCCCATTACTCCCCACTGCAGCAAGTTTGGAGATGTTGTTCCAAAGAAATGCAGCTCTTTTAGTGGGAAACTCTTCGTGTAGGAACTCGGAAATGGAGCTCGTAAAACGATTAAAGCCGAGGTTGAAAAAAGAAGATCTCCCCGGAAATGAGATTTTGCCAGTTGCATCTTCCTTGTAATTCTCGTT
>CABQOJ010000215.1 GCA_902465775.1 uncultured Porphyromonas sp.
AAGCAAGTCATAGCGATGATGCATCATGGCATCGTAGAGCACTTTCCCGGGCAGTCGCTACTGGCTAAAGAGTATCTGATAGAGGATTATGATCGCATTGCAGAGCGCCTCGCCGAGGCTGGCCTGCAGTATGTCTTTACGGGACACTTTCATGCTCAGGACATCGCCGCCAAGAGCTACAATCAGAGCGTCATACATGACATAGAGACTGGCTCGACAGTCACATACCCCTGTCCATATCGTTTGGTCCAGGTCACCCCGACAGAGCTCCGTATATCCTCTCGTCAGATCGCCCTAGCGATGCCCTCTCAGAGAGCTTCAGAAGGTACGATCTCTTTGCAGGACTACGCTTATCAGCACCTAGAGCTTGGTATAAATGATTTGGTACGCTTTCTCACGGAGCATCTAGAGAGTCAGGATAGTGCCTCGGTTATAGCTCCTTATAAGGGAATGATCAACCAGGCGATACCTGCTCTCAAGCCTCTATTTATGGAGATCTATGCGAATCACCTGCAAGGCGACGAGCGGGGCCTGCATCACAACCCAGATAGCACGGCAAGGATGACGGAGCCGTATCCGGGTGATCTCTTTGATCAGACGAAAGGGTTGATCCAAGGAATGCTACCATCGCTAACTCAGCAGATAGAGCTCTTTGAAACGGCTCTATACGACACCTCTGAGTCGGACAATAACGTGTCGCTACCTTACGATCACACTGCTCGTCTTGACCGACAAAGACTTGCCAAGAGCAAGCCTTAGGATTGCTTGCTAAACTTTAGACGTGCGAAATGATCTTTCGGTAGAACTGTAGTACCGAAGGGGCGGTGCGTAGGTTGTGCGGCTTGAGTGGCTGTGTGAGCGTCAAGCCCTCGAGCGTGCGACAGCGACTGAGTGCCACGTACCCTTGTCCAGGGGCGAAGAAGCGACTCGGGTCAACCACGATCTGGTCGCACGTTTGCCCCTGCGCTTTGTGTACCGTGATAGAGTAAGCGACGATGAGCGGTAGCTGCGTGTAGGAGCCGGTCTGTCGCTCGACAATCTCCCCCTTCTCCTCGTCATAGTCGTAGTCCACCTGCGACCAGGTGTGAGGCGTGACAACGATAGTCTCGCCATCGGGTGTCTCCACCTTGGCATACGGCTCCGTAATGTTGCCGACAGAGCCCCCGACGAGCTTCGTGATGACGCCCGTCGTTCCGTTGACCCACGCCCCGTCGGGATGGTTGCTCACAAGCATCACTTGGGTCCCCACCTTGAGCGATATCTCTTCGGGCACAGGCAGTGCAGAGGCCGGGATCTTGCCCTTTAGCTTGCCTCGTATGGTCACCTCTTTGGCATCAAGCTGTGCACAGCGAGACTGGTTGTACGCCTCCACATTGGCTCTATGAGAGAAGAGTAGCACCGCATGCTGGTCGCTCTGGAGCAGCTCCTTCTGCCACTGCGGGGAGACGCGGCTGTTGAGCAGGGCGACCGTGTCCTCGCTGACACGTCCTAGGCGGATCTCCTCCAGAGCAGAGACGAAGTGCTGATCGCTCTGACGATACATGCGACGCAGGACTATGGCGATGGGCGCCAGTGTAGCGTAGGAGTGCGCCTCAAAGAAGTAAAAGCCGTCGCTCTCAGGATAAGCGCGCTGCATCTCCTCCTGATCGGCTGTTGTCGTGACGGGTGGTAGCTGAAAAGGGTCCCCCACCATGAGGAGTTGCACACCCCCAAAGGGCACCTTGCTATGTCTCACGCTGCGCAGGATACGATCCATGGCGTCAAGCAGGTCGCATCGCACCATCGAGATCTCGTCAATGATGATCAGGTCCAGCTGGCGGATGAGCTCCCGCTTGTCTTTGCGGTAGCGACGCGTGATGGCGGAGGTATGGTTGGGATCTGTCAGCGGAGCGAGCGGTAGTCGGAAGAAGCTGTGGATCGTCTGGCCATGAATGTTGAGCGCAGCGAGTCCTGTCGGAGCCAGCTTGACAAACTTCTTATGAGTTACCTCGCAGTAGTGCTGCAGGAAGTAAGACTTGCCAGTCCCCGCACTACCCGTCAGGAAGAGACTCATAGAGGTCTGCTCCAAACATTGCAGGGCAGACATCTGCTCGGCATTGTTCTGATCGAAAGCTTCTGGAACAACTAGCATACCGCCACCTACTCCTCGTAAAGCGTCGGATCCTCCAGCCCGTTTGCCACAAAAGCATCGTGCCGCTCCCGACAAGTGCCACAGCGTCCGCAGTGGCGCTCGCCACCTTGATAGCAACTGTACGTTTTGCCGTAAGGCACCCCAAGACGAGTGCCCCGCGCCACGATCTCAGCTTTCGTGAGGGCCGTGTAGGGCGCCACCAGCTTGACCCCATTGCTGGTGCCAGCTGTGATCGCCTCGCCCATAGGCTTGACAAAACTCT
>CABQOJ010000216.1 GCA_902465775.1 uncultured Porphyromonas sp.
AAGGCTAAGCTCGAGCAGCTCGAGCCGATGGAGGTGGCTTACTACTACCTCAACCGCTACCACGAGAGTCTGCGCCTGCTCAATGTGCTGCCCCCTTCGATCGAGCCACTTGCCTCGGGACATATCATCGAGCAGATTCAGCTAGTACAGCAGATTCTTGATGCGGGCTACGCCTATGTGAGCGAGGGGAGCGTCTACTTTGACGTGCTCAAGTACCACGCTGACCACCCTTACGGCATCCTGAGCGGACGCAATGTGGAGGACATGATATCCAACACACGCGATCTGGACGGGCAGGACGAGAAGCACAACCCGCTGGACTTCGCTCTCTGGAAGAAGGCGCAGCCTAGCCACATCATGCGCTGGCCTTCGCCTTGGAGTGAGGGCTTCCCTGGGTGGCACTGCGAGTGTACCGCTATGGGACGTAAGTACTTGGGAGCTCACTTTGACATTCATGGCGGTGGGCTGGACTTGACCTTCCCGCATCACGAGTGCGAGATCGCACAGGCGGTCGCTTCGCAAGGAGAGCCAATGGTCAAGTACTGGATGCACAACAATATGATCACGGTGGATGGTAAGAAGATGGCGAAGAGTGCGGGCAACTTCATCACCCTGGAGGAGTTCTTCACGGGCAATCACCCAGCACTCGAGCAAGCTTATGCGCCGATGACCATTCGCTTCTTCGTCCTGAGTGCACACTACCGTGGCACGGTGGACTTTAGCAATAGTGCTCTGCAAGCTGCGGAGAAGGGGTACCAACGCCTCATGGACGCTGACGCTAAGCTTCAGTCGCTCAAGCCATCGGCTACCTCAACGATTGAGAAGATTGATCTGGCGGAGCGTTGCAAGGAGGCGATGGATGACGATATCAATACGCCGATGGTGATTGCTGCGCTCTTTGACGCGGCTCGTCTCATTAACTCGATCCACGACGGACACGAGCAGATCACGAGCGAGCAACTAGAGGAGCTGCGCAAGACCTACGATCTCTACCTGCACGACATACTCGGTATGCAGTCGGCTACAGAGGCTTCCGATCTGAGCGGCAACCAGCAAGAGGCTTTCGCAGGAGCGGTTGATCTGCTCCTAGACATTCGCTCCAAGGCTAAGGCAAGCAAGGACTGGGAGACGAGTGACCTGATACGAGACAAACTGACCGCTCTAGGCTTTGAAATCCAAGATACCAAGAGCGGTGCCGAGTGGAAGGTACTGTAAGACCCTTTGACCCAGACTAGCCTCTAATGCTTTCGCTCATTATTCCAGTCTACAACCGTCCTGACGAGATCGAGGAGTTACTACACTCGCTCGCTCAGCAGCAGACGCCCCCGTCCTACGAAGTCGTTATCGTGGAGGATGGGAGCTCGGTGCCTTGCGCCGCGGTTGTGGATCGCTATCGTGACCAGATGAGCATACAGTATGAGGTGGTGCCCAACGGGGGACCCTCCAGGGCGCGCAACATAGGGGTACGCCACGCTACGGGCGACTGGGTGATCATCCTCGACTCGGACGTGGTGCTACCGCCTGACTACTTATATAATGTATCTCAGGCGATCGTTGCGGACGAGTGCGATGCGTGGGGCGGGCCCGATGCGGCTCCTTCTCTGCAAGACGGCTCTTTCGGTATGTGGCAACGGGCGATCAACTATGCGATGACCTCGCCCCTCACGACGGGCGGCATACGAGGCGGAAGCAAGCGACTGACGAAGCGGTTCTACCCACGCACCTTCAATTTGGGTTGTCGGAAGGATCTCTTTGAATCGTTGGGAGGCTTTGACGAAACGATGCGCTATGGCGAGGATATCGACTTTAGCATGCGTCTCTACGAGGCGGGCAGTCGGGTCGCTCTCCTTCCCGAGGCGGTGCTCTATCACAAGCGTCGCGTGGACTTGCGTAAGTTTTACCGACAGGTGTGGCACTCTGGCACGGCTCGTGTGGAACTCTCACGAAGACACCCAGGGTCAATGCGCTTGACCTACTTACTCCCCACGCTCTTTGTCGTGACAACGCTACTATTCACGCTACTTGCGGTGTGGTGCCCGTGGTTCTGGCTCTACCATATACTCTTTATTGTGACTATCTTTGCAGACGCATCCTGTCGCACGCACTCAGTGGCGGTTGCTTGGCGAGCTGTCGTAGCCTCTTTTGTCCAGCTCTCGGGCTATGGCATCGGCTACCTCAGCCAACGCTTCAAACGGTGCAAAGCTTAATCCTCAAACTCTATCCCTGAGTTATCTTATGAAACAGATTCCTTGGCAACGCATATTGCTCATCTTCGGCTTCTTCCTGATTGTAGCGCTTGGTTACTTTACGCCAGCGCACTTTGAGGGGAGGACGCTCTTTCAGGCGGACGTGGCGGGCGTCTC
>CABQOJ010000217.1 GCA_902465775.1 uncultured Porphyromonas sp.
GCCTCTACTCTAAGCAGCAGACGCTCAACATCATCTCCGCCATACGACGTGCCGATGGTGACGCCAAGGGTGCCCACGGGGTCAACGCCTCGGCACGCACCATCTACCTAGACCTCCTGACGCAGATCTTTGCGCTGAAGTACTAAACGAACGCTCCCGCCTGTCGGAATAATCAAAGCGAGACGAGTAGCCCGGTGTAGGGACGCTCGGGACGAGTAACCCTTTGTAGGGACGCTCGGTCGAGCGTCCGTTGTAGAACAATCTTGACGATGTCGCTTTTAACGAGGACGGACGCTCGACCGAGCGTCCCTACAGGTCGCTACTCGTCTCATCTTTGCATCGTTTACTTATTAAGGGAGGACAGATGTTTGGTCTCGATGGTGGGTTAGAACCACTTGTCGATCTCCTCGGAGGTGAGCGAGACCATGATGGAGCGCCCGAGCGGGTCGAACTGCGAATTGGGCGTCAGAAAGAGGTCTGAGATAATCTGACTGGGTTGCGCGGCACGTGCATGGAGTGTGTGACGTACCAGTTCGCTGGCTTGGCGGAGCGCTTCGCCAGAGAGGAAAAGCTGCGCTAGGATTTCCGCAGGGGGGAGTGTGGAGTCGATATCGTCTTTGTCGACCTGATCAAGGTATTCGCCGAGCGTCTTGGTGATCAAGTCGGCGACGCCGATGGGGCGGAGTGGCTTGGGAACGGAGGTGATGAGGTAGACGTTTTCGTCTGGGTCTGCGGAGGCCTCTGCTTGCGAGGTGATCTCAAAGCCGATCTGCTGCAAGCTCTCGACCAACTCGTGATGAGTCGGGTAGAGGTTGGTGGGTAGCGACAGCTCCTCGGCAAAGAGTAGCGGCTGCGCTTGGTCAGGCTCCAGTGTAAGCGTGGCTATCTGCTGCTCGTAGTAGATGCGTAGCAGGGCGCGCTCGATCTGTATGACGGCGAGTCGGTCGCTCATGGTGGTGAAGAGGTAGCGCTCCTGAAAGGTGTAGACCAAGTTAGAGCTATTGGTCGCATGCTTAGAGGGGCTAGCGGAGACCGTAAAGAGTGGATCCATCGCCGTGGGGGCTGCCTCTGTGGGTTGGCTTTCGGGAAGCGTTGATTCGCCTCGTCTCTGCTGGAAGTCGTCGATAAAGCTTTCCCAATGAGCGGGTGAGCCGCTACTCATTGAGGAGAGCGGGTCGAGGGGCTTCTGCTCGTCCGTAGAGATAGCTTTAAAGGGATTGTACTCAGGATCTATCTGTACGGGCGGTGTTTGAAGCGTCGAGTGGCTCTGGCGTGTGGCATCGTAGGCCGGTATCTCGATGAGCTGATCGGTGCTAAAGGTGATGGCGGGCATAGCGCTGGTGGTGCTGAGCTGCTCCCGTAGTACTACCATGAGGAGCTTGAAGATAGCCTGCTCGTCGAGGAACTTGATCTCGGTCTTGGTCGGATGTATATTGACATCGATGCGACTGGGGTCCACCTGAAAGTAGATAAAGTAGTTGGGCTGGCTACCTGGCGCGACGAGGTCCTCAAAGACGTTCATGACAGCACGATGGAAGTAGGGGTGCTTCATATAGCGTCCATTGACAAAGAAGAATTGCTGGGCTCCTCTACGCTTAGCGTCTCGTGGCAGGGTGATGAAGCCCGAGACATTTGCCAAGGGACCCTGGTACTCGATCGGGATGAGTTGCTTGGCGTAGCTCTTGCCTAGAAGGTCTACGATACGATGCTGGAGGTCGCTCTTGGGGAGGTTGCGTATGAGCTTGCCCTCGGAGTAGAGTGTGAAGGCGATCTCGGGGTAGACCAGAGCGATCCGCTCGAACTGGCGGTAGATGTGTCGCAGCTCTGTCTCGGAGCCTTTGAGGAAGCGCCGCCGTGCGGGGACGTTGTAAAAGAGATTCTTCACCGTGATAGAGGTGCCTACCTCGGCAACGGTGGGTGCGGAGCTGATGACCTCGGAGCCGTTGATCAAGAGCTTGTACCCGATGTCGCTGTCGGCTTGTCGTGTGATCAGCTCGATCTGAGCTACTGCCACGATAGAGGCCAGCGCCTCGCCACGGAAACCCATGGATCGGAGCGTGAAGAGGTCGTCGACGGAGGATATCTTGCTGGTGGCATGTCTCTCGAAGGCCATACGAGCGTCTAGCGGACTCATCCCGACGCCGTCATCAATGACGCGCATGAGCTCTTTACCGGCATCTTGTAACTCGATGGTTATCTGCGTGGCGTGGGCATCGATGGCGTTTTCGACCAGCTCTTTGAGCATGGAGGCTGGTCGCTGGATCACTTCACCAGCGGCTATCTGATTGGCTATGCTGTCGGGAAGGAGATGTATGATTTCGCTCATAGGATGGAGAAGAGGGGACCCTGT
>CABQOJ010000218.1 GCA_902465775.1 uncultured Porphyromonas sp.
TCTCATACAATGTGGAGAACCTCTTTGACACCATCCCCAGCACCCGCTGGGATGACCGTGAGTACCTCCCCACGGCTCGCAAAGGGTGGACGGCACCACGCATGAAGCGCAAGTGTCGTCAGCTAGCCGAGGTGATCTCTCATGTGACCGCTTGGGACATTCCCGCTCTTATAGCTCTACAAGAGGTCGAGAGCGTAGAGGCGCTGGAGCAATTGGCGCATCACACGCTCCTGCGCAGTGCCAACTACAAGACTATCTGTGCTACGGGCTCCGACCGTCGTGGCTCTCACGTGGCTCTGCTCTATGATGCAGACCGCTTTGCCCTAGAGCAGACCGAGGAGTGGCCTTTGCGGATCACGCCCGACAGCGTCTACCCGACACGCAATCTGCTCTTCGTCTCAGGTCGCCTTCCCTCCGCAGCACGTCTCTCGCTCATCGTCTGCCACCTTCCCTCACGCCTAGGTGGCGCTACGGCCGAGGCGGCGCGTGCCACTTTGATCAAGATGCTTCGTATGCGTACCGACAGCCTGCTAATGGCTGATCCAGCGCAAAGCATCATCGTTTTGGGCGACTTCAACGCTACTCCAGAGGACGGTTTGACCGACAGTTGGGCTTTGCCCTACGCAGCATACCGATCTCAGGTCGATTCGCTAGCGATGGTAGATCTCACGCCACCATTCACCGACGAGCAACTAGAGACGATGCCCCCAGGAAGCTACTACTATCGAGGCTACTGGGAGCGCATCGATCGGCTCTTCGTCTCCCGCTCGCTACTCACCGAGAGCCACTATCCGCGCATTGAGCTAGAGACGGTACGCATAGCGCTGCCCCCTCAGCAGTATATGCACGAGACGCCAGCTCCGTGGGGGCGTCCTCGACGAACGTACGGTGGCGACACTTACCTCGGTGGCCCCAGCGACCACCTCCCGCTCGTCGGCACGCTCCTCTACTGACGCTCTATAATCTTCTAGGGGCCTACATATGATGACCTCTCTCCTGAGGAAATCGGGAACCCTCAGGGAGGAAACGAAAATTCCCCACGGAGTTGGGAAATGAAAGTTCGGAAGAACGAAACGACACTTCGGAAGAATGGGATCAAAGTTCCGAAGAATTTTTCCGTTCCTCCGTGGAGAATAGACAATCTCTACCGAGGCATTTTGCATTTCCTCCGTGGGGTGCCCAAAGCGTCCTGACAAACGACATCGGCATCAAGGGTGGCGTAGCCCATCTTCTTGATTTTGTTTTAATATCGTCGCAATGGTGTCTAAACTCTTCTGAATAGTAGAGTATTGATCATTCCCCTGTACTAGTCCTTTCCGAAGAGCTATAACGGCATTTGTTAAGTCATCCCGTACGATTAGGGAGCCAAAGAAATAGTCCTCAATTTTCAAGGTCTCATTTATAGAGTACACCTCATTGTGTGATCTGTAAGATCCCGTGAATTCTATTGGCATGCTACGATGACTATTCAGCCACTCAATAAACTCAGCACTCTTTACTTCCTCTTTCGTCAGACAGAATTGGGTTACTCCGTTATTGCCCCAATTGCTAGATAGAATGAAAAATTTATCCTCACCAGCACCAACCGTAAAGGACTTATCCTTAAGACCGACATAAACATCTCGTATGTACTGAACAAATAGAGAGTCTATAAACGCATCTGAAAACTTCAAATTCACATTACGCGCAGCCTCTTTACCCACATTTGAGACCTTCAGGACTATGTCTCCTTCTTTGTCTGCTAATGAAAAGACCAGTCTTGCCCTATGTTCTTCATTCCACTGTATTTTCATTTCTGCTAGCTGTCTTTGATTTTGTCTAAGACTCTTCGCTGTATAAAAGATCATAACGAAAGAAGCTATCGTTCCCAAGTAACTTGCCCAAAAATACAGCCAATCTATAGGCTTGCCAACAACAGGATAAGAGCACCTTTCGGGTGCTGGGATTGAAACTAAAACGTTAATAACGACAGGAATCAATATGACAACTACAGCCGTCAAACATCTCAACACCGTTTTCTTCATAGTCTATTTTATCATTTGTGCTTTTCGCCTTATCTCTCAACCTATTATATGGTATACAAAGATACGGCTTTAGCTTTACTATTATGTCTGTTAGCGAGGGCACGAAGCTTCGATTCAGACTGCTTTTGCTGCTAGAATGCGCGAATTTGAGGTCCGAAGGCGAAGAGTTGGTGGGGTCAAAATATTGTTGTATCTTTGTCCCACCAAATAGAGACGAGGTCACGACTCAGGTGGCTTTCTCTACATTGGGATACTCAGAGTATCGAGTCTTTAGCTCAGCTGGTTTAGAGCATCACCTTGACAGGGTGGGGGTCG
>CABQOJ010000219.1 GCA_902465775.1 uncultured Porphyromonas sp.
TCCACGTGGCTCACCTCATACGGGTATATAGATACGTAGCGATAGCCCGGTTGCTTATGCTGTGCCTTACGATAGCCCTCACGTAGCCGCTTACGTAGCGCCTGGTAGGACGCTTGCTCCCCCTTATTCCAGAGGCTCATCTGGTAGGCCAGCGAGTCCAGCTGCTTGTAGAGCGAGTCTGGCTCCATCTGCTGAATAGCCTCTGCCCCAAAGTCTAGGTAAAGCTTGTACGCAGGCTTGCTAATAGCCACAATATGCCCATCTGACGAAATGATATTGCCTCGCAGTGGTGAGATCGTCACCGTGTCTGGCTGATGAAAGCTCTGAGCGATCCTGCGCCACGTCGGGCCATCGACGAAGATGATGCCCATCGCCTTGATAAAGATCCATAGAGTCATCAAGATGGCTAGAAAGCCTAAGGCGCGATAGCGAGCTATGATAGGACTATGCTTCGACATAGAGAAGTGGTTCGTTAGAGGGACGAGAGATTATTTCTTAGCATCACGATAGAGAATGATTGTCTGCTGCGAGGGTGCCTCAAGGTCTGACCCCATCGCTTGGAGTTGCTGCTCGAAGTTGCCCCCGATGCTACGACGTGTTAGCTCGCTGACGCTCTCCATGTGCTTGTAAGTCAAGTCTTTGACCTGTGTCTCCAGCTTATCTATCTGGCGACGCTTGGCGATGATCTGATAGTTGCTCGTGACATGGATCAGTCCCATCAGGAGGATAGCGATAAAGGCGGGTATATACTTCCTAAAGGAAGGCTGCTCCAGCATATCACCGCCTAGCCAGTACCACAGACCATGCGAAGAGCGCTTACGGGTGGACTCGCCAGACTCTTCATCAGACTCCTCCTCCATCTCTTCCTCCTCTAGCTCTTCGGAGGGCTCTAGCACTTCTGCAGCGTCCTGCTCATCGGGAGCCTCTAGCTCCGCTAGGGAAGCGGGTTCATCAGTCACCTCCTCGTCTGCAGGATCCATTGCAGCAGGTGCCGTGTCGCTCGGGGCATCCACCTCAACAACTTCTGGTGAGACCTCTTCATCTAGAAGATCTCCCAGTAGAGGTCTCGGATGAGATCCCGTTACAGATTCATCTGTAGCCACAGGTGCTGGCTCCTGTAGCTCCTCCTCTAGGTTGTCGTCAAAGTACGATTCGTCGATCTTGACCATAGCTCATCCCACTTAAATATCCTCACGAAGCTCCGCCACACGTAGCTTAGCACTACGAGCACGATTATTGTCTGCTATCTCATCCGCTGAGGGTGTGATAGCTTTTTTTGTGATCACACGTAGGGGGGTAGGCTTTGACATGGGCATACCAGCCAAAGCCTCATTTGGTTGCTCGAAGCTCCCCAGACGGAAGAACTCCTTGACCATACGATCCTCTAGCGAGTGATAAGAGATGATCGCTATGCGCCCTCCTGGTTTCAGGAGACGCACCGAGTCGCTCAACAGTTGACGCAGAGCGCCCAGCTCATCATTCACCTCAATGCGCAGCGCCTGGAAGATACGGCTCAGCTTATTGCGTAGCTGAGGCCCTCCCTTAGGTAGAACAGGCGCCAGCACCTCCATGAGCGAGGCGATCGTCGGGTAGCCCACGGCACGATGCGACACCAGTAGCGCAGCGATACGACGAGCATCATGCAGCTCACCGTAATAATATAGTACATCCGCCAGTTGCTCCTCGCTATAGCTCAGTAGCAGGTCACGAGCCGTAACGCCCGATCGGCTATTCATACGCATATCAGGCATCGCCTCCTCATAGCGAAAGCTAAAGCCCCGCTCCTCACTGTCGAAGTGGTGAGACGAAACTCCTAGGTCGGCCAAGATCCCATCCACCTCTCCTGCGAGCCCCCAGTAGTCAAGCCACTGCCCCAGATAGCGAAAGTTCGTCGCTACAAAATGATAGCGACTATCCTGAGGTGCATTAGCCATCGCATCGGGATCTTGGTCTAGACCGATGCAGCGACCCTCAGGAGAGAGTCGCTCGAGGAGCGCACGCGAGTGTCCCCCGCCACCCATCGTGACATCTACATAGAGACCCGAGGGCGTCGTGACCAGCAAGTCAAGAGAATCCTCACAGAGGACGGCTGTATGATAGAGCTTAGTGGACAAAGGAGTAAAAAGAGATAAGCGTTTGACAGAGAGCTCTGTGCGCTCTCGGCGAAGATGATCTGATCGCCATGCCCACAGAGTTACTGCAAAGGTAATCAAATTAGAGATTAGAAGTTAGAGATTAGACTTTAGAAATTAGAGGTTAGACTTTAGAGGTTAGGACTAGCACCTAGTGTCACTAGAGTCACTAGTATCACTAGAGCCACTAGTATC
>CABQOJ010000220.1 GCA_902465775.1 uncultured Porphyromonas sp.
AGCGGGTTGAGGTAGTTCATATAGGAGAACATGCCCTTCTTCATCTCGCCACCGTACCAGGTGTTGAGGATGAGCTGTATCTTCTCCGTTAGGTTAAAGACGACAGCCGTCTCGGAGTTCAGTCCGAGCTCCTTGTAGTTGGTCACCTTAGCCTTCGAAGCGTTCATCACGACAAAGTCTGGCTTGCCAAAGTTTGCCAGCTCCTCCTTGGTGGGGCGGATAAACATATTGGTGACGAAGTGAGCTTGCCAAGCGACCTCCATGATAAAGCGAATCTTGAGGCGCGTGTCTGGGTTAGCACCGCAGAAGGCATCGACGACGTAGAGCTTCTTGCCTGAGAGCTCCTCGGTGGCAATGCGCTTAAGCTCCTGCCAAGTCTCCTGACTGGTGGGCTTGTTGTCGTTGGGGTACTCGGGGGTGGTCCACCAGATGGTGTCGCGGGTTGTGTCGTCGAGGACGAAGAACTTGTCCTTTGGCGAGCGGCCCGTGTAGACGCCCGTCATCACGTTGACAGCGCCCAGCTCGGTGAGCTGTCCGCGGTCATAGCCCGTCAGGTCTGGCTGTAGCTCAGCCTCGTAGAGTTGATCGTACGAGGGATTGTAGATGATCTCAGCTGGCGCTTTGATGCCATACTGTGAGAGATCAATGTTGTGCTGTGTCATAGCTATAGAGTGTTTGTTTGTAGATGCTTTATGTGTCAAATGTAGTCCCCTACCCTCAGGGGGCGAGGATACAGCAAAAGTAATAAAAAAAACGAAACCCTGCGCTATGTGTCCCATCCGATTACTCCGAGATCGTCAATGATTCGGATTTCTACCGAGGAATTTCCCAATAGCTCACGAGGAAACGAAATTTCTCCACGGAACCGGAAAATAAAACTTCGGAAGAATGAAATGAAACTTCGGAAGAATGAAATGGAAGTTCGGAAGAGTTTTTCCGTTCCTCACTGGAAAACGAAAAGTCTCTACGGAAGAACTGGGTAATTCCTCCGTAGAGACTTAGATGGGGCTTGCTTTTATCGTGTGTTGTAGCCTACATATCTCGAGATATCTGGGCAAAGAGCGCCCAGCAGAGAGCGATGCAGACCCCGATGCAGACGAGGATCAGGAGCGCATTGATGTACTTCGCCTGCGGCTTCGAGTCTTGATGCAGATCTAGAGCGAAGTACTCGCGGAAGAAGATGTAAAGCGCTGGTATCGCTGTGAGTACTAGGATGAAGTCCTCGGGGATCCCGAAGAACCAAGTCTTCGTCACCCCCACCATAGCCCAGTTGAGGAGGAGTAGGACGATAAAGATATTGACTCGACTCGTGAAGAGAAGGAGCAGTCCGATCGTGTAGATAGCCACCGTGCAGGGCATCACTGGTGTGGTGATGTAGGGGAAGGAGAGCCCTCTCGTGATCGACGCTAGAGGGTACATCAGCGGTAGCAGGAGTACGAAGACCCCAAAGGGCTTGAACTTGTCTCTGAGGGCAAACTGCGTGTCGTTCTCCAGGAGATCCTTAACCCACGCCAGAGCTAGTATGCCCCAGTATATGCTGAGTAGGATGGAGTAGCTACGCTCTGCACAGTAGATGGCGTAGTATGCCACAGCGATCCATACATATAGGAGTATGAGATAGGACTTAGCGATGATCGTACTGCTACGTGATGGGCGCTTGACTAGGAGGTACAGAACCACTACGGCAGCGATGACTAGGAGTATCTGTATCGGCCAGGTCGCCACATTGTACTGGGCGATTGTATTCCAAAAGGTATTCATAGTAGAGCTCAGAGCCTAATGTTTCTTACGAGTTAGAGAGAAGGTGCGCTTAGGGAAGAGTAGGATAGGAAGTGTAGCCCCCGCCGCTAGGACGAAGATGACCGTGACGGCTACGATAGTATTGAAGAAAAACATCTCCATATACTTCTGCTGTCCCTCCATGCTGTCTAGATTTTGGAGAAACATGATCTGCGCAAAGAACATATTGTACGCATATTTCCCTGGAATCATCGGCAGGAGCGCTGGTATCGAGAGGACGGTGATAGGCGTCTGTATGCGCTTCCCCAGCCAGAGCGCCCCAAAGCCTATCGTCAGCGAAGCGCAGAGAGAGCCGATGGCGATATTGATGCCACACACCGTCATCAAGACGAAGCGTAGTGCATGTCCCACGGCTGCTAGTATAGCGATACTGCGATAAGCCCTCAGCGGAGGGTCGGAGATAGCGCCAAAGCCCATCGCAGCCATCGCCGCAAAGAGCCCATCTAGTAGGATATCTACAATCAGCATCATAGCAAGCTACTCCTAAAGATAAAGAGCGTGATCGAAAAGCCCCACCCG
>CABQOJ010000221.1 GCA_902465775.1 uncultured Porphyromonas sp.
ATCAGAACGATACCTATGAGGTTTGATTTATTCATCTAAAGTATAGAGTATGTCGTGTATAAAAGAAACTGCTCGAGATGTGTGCCCCTATCGATTGCTAATTGCTGAGATAAAGGCCATAAAGATCGGGCTAGGCTGCAAGACCGTGCTGCTGTACTCTGGGTGGTACTGCACACCGATGTACCAAGGGTGTCCCTCTAGCTCGAGCGCCTCGACGAGACCCGTCTCGGGATTGGTGCCTACGCACTTAAAGCCCGCCTCCTCAAAGGCGGTACGGTACTGACTGTTGAACTCATAGCGGTGTCTATGTCTCTCTGAGATCAAGAGCTTGCCATAAGCTTCTGCCAGCTTAGAGCCCTCCTTCAGTTCGCATTCATAAGCACCTAGTCGCATGGAGGCGCCTAGGTCTGAGACTGCCTTCTGCTCGTCCATCAGATCAATAATCTTATTGGTTGCTGTCGGCTTGATCTCGGTCGTGTTACAATCCTCTAGGCCCAGTACATTCTGAGCGAACTCAATCGCCATGCACTGCATACCTAGGCAGATGCCGAGCGTCGGGATCTGATGCGTACGGGTATACTCCAGAGCGATCAACTTACCCTCTACACCTCTAGAGCCAAAGCCTGGAGCCACCACTACCCCATCGTAGCCACTCAGTAGCTTCGCCACATTGTCCTTGGTGATGCTCTCGCTATGTATCGAGGTGAGCTTGAGCTTACGGTCATGATAGACACAGCTCTGGAGTAGCGCCTCATCGATAGACTTGTAGGCATCCTGTAGCTCTACATACTTACCCACGAGGGCGATGTGTAGCTCCTTGGTAGCCGACTTCATTCGATGAACGAAGTTGCGCCATCCCTCCATTTTAGGTGTTTCACCCACCTCTAGACCAGCTTGCTGGATCACCTGTCGATCCAGTCCCTGCTCCTGTAGGAGTAGCGGTATCTCATAGATCGAGGGCATATCAATACTTTGGAAGACACTCTCCTTAGAGACATTACAGAAGAGTGCCACCTTGTCTAGCAGTTCATCGCTCAGCTTATGCTCCGTACGAAGCACCAAGATGTCGGGCTGAATACCCTCCTCCTGAAGCTGCTTCACCGAGTGCTGCGTAGGCTTCGTCTTGTACTCCTTAGCTGCTGCGATAAAGGGCACATAAGTCAGATGGACACAGACGCAATGGTCCTTGAGCTCCCACTTGAGCTGACGTACACTCTCCAAGAAGGGCAGCGACTCAATATCTCCGACCACACCACCTATCTCCGTGATGACAAAGTCGTAGTGATGCTTCATACCCAGACGACGTACGCTCCGCTTGATCTCATCTGTGATATGCGGGATCACCTGCACCGTCTTACCGAGGTAGTCACCGTGGCGCTCCTTATTGATCACGCTCTGATAGATACGTCCCGTGGTGATGTTGTTCTCCCGAGAGGTACGGATATTGAGGAATCGCTCATAGTGACCCAAGTCCAGATCCGCTTCGTGACCATCCTCTGTCACATAGCACTCGCCATGCTCGTAGGGGTTGAGCGTCCCTGGGTCGATGTTTATATAAGGGTCAAACTTCTGGATCGTAACCTTGTATCCACGAGCTTGAAGCAGTTTGCCAAGACTGGCGGCTACAATGCCCTTACCAAGCGAGGAGACCACGCCTCCCGTCACAAAGATGTATCGTGTATCGGTCATAACAGTGCTATATAATATAGAGGTATCACACCCCATTAAACTGAAGTCTGTGCAAAGGTACTAAATAGTGACCACTACGACCTCAATATTTATATATAAATCTAAGCACTCCCCCACCTGACTATCTCATCTCCACGTGAGAAATCTCAAATCCCCACGTGAGAAACGAAAATTCCCCACGGAGGGTCGAAATAAAAGTTCGGAAGAATGAAATGAAACTTCGGAAGAAAGGAATCAAAGTTCCGAAGAATTTTTTCGTTCCTCGCTGGAGATTCAAAAATCCCTACCGAGGGAATGGATGATTTCCTCGAATGTGAGGGGTGGAGATTAGAAGTTAGAATTTAGAGATTAGAGGTTAGAATATAGAGGTTAGAGAGAACGACCAGTTGCGGTCTGACTCTTCGCAGCTCCCAATCGAAAGTGATTCAGTTCCTCCGATTCAAAAGTTCCTTTTCTGCTTGAGAGATGTCGCAAACAGCTATGTAACAGGCCTCTAAGCCCTGCCATAGAAGCGTTGTCTTGTCACATTTGAGCCATGCCGAGCAGAAATTGACGAGGAAACAGTTGTCAGTTTCAAAAATTGTCGTACCTTTGTCACCGCTAAGGAGCAAAGGA
>CABQOJ010000222.1 GCA_902465775.1 uncultured Porphyromonas sp.
TCAGACGCTTAGAGATGTCGCCCTCGTCGACGCCTGCCTGAGCCTTGACACCACGACAGTCGAGGATCATCTCGTGACCGACGAAGCCGCGGTCGCCCGTGTAGACGACACCGTAGTTGTCGTGGAAGCGTGCTTTCAGATAGTTGGCATTGAGGATCGCCATAGCGGTCGCCTGACGAAGGCCTTCGTAGCCTAGTAAGCGAATGTAAGCGTAGGTGATCACAAAGACTCCAGCACTACCGAAGGGAGCTGCCGACACTTGGTTCGTACCGTCAGACCAGCGCTCCACATGCTTGGGTAGATAGGGTACCAAGTGCTCAGTGACACAGATCGGACCGACACCAGGACCACCACCACCGTGGGGAATGGCAAAAGTCTTGTGCAGGTTCAGGTGGCAGACGTCAGCTCCCATATAGCCTGGGTTGGTCCAGCCGACCTGAGCATTGAGGTTGGCACCGTCCATGTAGACCTGTCCGCCGATCTCGTGGATGCGGTCGATGATGGTGCGGATGTTGCTCTCGAAGATACCGTGCGTACTTGGGTAGGTAATCATGATGGCTGCGATACGATCCTTGTACTGCTCGGTGAGCTCCATGAAGTGATCCATATCGATGTCGCCATTGTCGGCCGTGCGAATGGTGATCGTGTCAAAGCCTGCCTGTACAGCACTCGCGGGGTTGGTACCGTGTGCAGAAGCGGGTAGGATGATGAGATCACGAGCGCCCTGACCCGTAGCCTGTAGATAGCTACGTATGACACGCAGACCGGTGTACTCACCCGAAGCTCCTGAGTTAGGCTGGAGCGAAACGCCCTTCATACCGGTGATCTCGCAGAGGAGAGCCGACAGGTTGCGTATCATCTCTAGGTAGCCCTCGACTTGGTCGTCGGGAGCGTAGGGGTGGATATAGGCAAACTGTGGGTTGCTCAGCTGAGCCACCTCCGAAGCCGCATTGAGCTTCATGGTGCAGGAGCCTAGCGAAATCATTGACTGAGCGAGCGAGATGTCCTTGCTGTCTAGTCGCTTGATGTAGCGCATCAGCTCGGTCTCGGAGTGATACTTCTGAAAGGTCTCATACTGTAGAAAGTCACTCTGACGAGCGAACTTCTTAGCAAAGTAGACCTTCGTGTCGTCTACCTCAGCACCCTCGATGTCTCCCTCTTTGCCCTGAAGCTGAGAGAAGATGTATAGGAGGACTGAGAGGTCGCTCTCGAGCGTGGTCTCGTCGATGCTGATACCGATGTGACGACCATCCTCGTAGTAGCGCAGGTTAACCTGACAGTCGAGGGCGATCTCACGGAGCTTCTCGGCTGAAAGGCCCTCGGGTAGCTCGATGTATAGGGTATCGAAGAAGTTGTCGTTGAGCTGCTTGTAGCCCATCGCTACGAGTTGCTCGGCTAGATAGCCCGCATAAGCATGGATACGGTGAGCGATGTCACGTAGTCCCTCGGGACCGTGGTAGACAGCGTAGAAGCCACTCATCGTAGCCAGCAGAGCTTGTGCCGTACAGATGTTGCTGGTGGCACGCTCACGCTTGATGTGCTGCTCACGCGTCTGGAGAGCTAGGCGGTAAGCGGGATGACCGTAGGTATCTTTGGAAATGCCGATGATACGTCCGGGGATGGTGCGCTTGAAGTCCATCGTCGAGGCCAGATAGCCTGCGCTAGGTCCGCCGAAGTACATCGGGATACCGAAGCGCTGAGCTGATCCGAAGACGATGTCTGCGCCCCACTCGCCTGGAGGCGTGAGGAGTACTAGACTCATCAGGTCGGCCGCTACGGCAACACGTGTGCCGGCAGCCTTGGCACGCTCCATAAAGTCGTGGTAGCAATTGATACGGCCCTTCTCGTCGGGGTACTGGATGATAGCTCCGAAGACCTTGTCCGTAAAGTCAAAGGTCTCGTAGTCGCCTACGACGATCTCCATGCCCTGCTGGGGCACGCGTGTCTGGATGACCGCCTGCGTAGAGGCAAAGACACGCTTGTCGATGAAGAGCTGGTTGGCGTCCGCCTTCTTTTGCTCTCTCGAACGCTCGTTGTAGAGCATGAGGGCAGCCTCGGCTCCTGCGGTAGCTTCGTCGAGTAGCGAGCAGTTCGTCAGAGGTAGTCCCGTCAGATCGGTGATGACCGTCTGGAAGTTAAAGAGCGCCTCAAGACGACCCTGCGATACCTCAGCCTGGTAAGGTGTGTAGCTGGTGTACCAAACGGGGTTCTCTAGGACATTGCGAATGATAGGCTGTGGGGTTACGGTATCGTACCAGCCCATACCGATGTATGAGGTGA
>CABQOJ010000223.1 GCA_902465775.1 uncultured Porphyromonas sp.
GCTGGTCTTTCATCCGCTCCTGCTCTTGGCTTGGTTTGCCTTGGGGAGGGGAGGCAAGGCTCAGCGCATTGCACGCTACTTTCACTCGGTAAATGCATTGGCAGTAGCGCTCTTCCTGATCTTGGTCGCTTGTGCTGTGCAGACTAGTTCGCTGCCCATCATCTTGCTCGCCATTCACTCGGCACTCCTTTCGGTGGCCTACCTGACCTATTCTAAACGACAAACAGGCAGATGAGATCTATTCGCTATCTACTCCTCGCATTGACCTTGCCACTGGCACTCTCCGCACAGCGTGCAAGACCTGACATACTGGTGCAGATCTATGTCAAGGGGCTGCGCACCGACCTGCTGGATAGTTATCGAGCAGGGTGGGGGAGCAACGGATTGAACTGGGTGATGAAGCAGGGGACCGTGGCGCCTGACATTCGCTATCCATATCCATTGCTAGACGAAGTGGCACGACTGGCTTCGCTCTCTGCTGGTGCTATGCCGGAGATACATGGCGTGTACCAAGCCGAGAGGTATGATGCGGTGACACAGCGCTCGGAGTCTACCTTTGCCAATAGAGACTACCGTGGCATCAACAGTGCAGAGCAGCTTGCTCCCGCAGGTGCTTTGCGTAGCGAACTTCTCACAGACGTACTTAGAGGCTCTTCTCAAGGCGATGCGATTGTCTATGCGATAGCTAGCCGTGCCAACGATGCCATTGCTGTGGCGGGGCACGACGCTGAAGGTGCTATATGGATCGATAAACATAGCGGTTGGTGGGCTACGACCAACTTCTATGGTGGTCTGCCCGCCTTGGCTCTTAAGGCAAACAATGAGCAGCGCATGCTGGGCGGACGCACGACACCAACCATTTGGAAGCCTCTTGCGAAAGGCGCGAAGGAGTGTAGCTTTGCGCATTCCTTCGATGGAGCTTGGCGTATGAGCGACCTCTTGACCTCTCCTTTTGCCAATGATGCGATCACCGACTTGTCCAAGGAGTTCATACGCTATGCTCACAAGGCGCGTCGCACGTCGCCTACGCTCATCGTTATGGTCTTAGACCTGGAGATGGGCGCTCGTGGGGTCGCCTATGCGGACTATTCGCCAGAGCAGCAGGATGCCTACGCTCGGCTTAATGAGCAGGTGCAGCAGACGACTGCTTTGCTACAAGAGTTGTACGGCACAGACCATTACGCGCTTAACATCATCGGAGTTCCTGTGGCGAACTTAGCTCAGCCGAAGACTCCTTCTCGTCGTTCGGTCGTCACCTTTGACCCTGCAAAGTGTATTGCACTGGCCAATCTCTACCTCTCAGCCATCTATGGGCGCAACGACTGGGTCATCGCCTACAGCCATCAGACGCTTCATCTAAATAAGAAGGAGATAGCAGATAAGAAGGTGGATATGGAGGATATGAGCAATAATCTTGCTACTTTTGTATCCGAGATGGAAGGTGTCATCGGGGCAATCCCCGCATATCAACTACAGATGGGGCTGTCACAGCCTGCCTGGGCTAAGCCTCTGTACTCGCACAGCTATCGTAGCTATGCGGGCGATGTGCTGCTGGCTCTGGCACCCTTTGCAGTGGTGGCTGGAGAGAAGCAAGGCACTGAGCAACAGAGGCAGAGACATGTCTCAGCTCCTTTTATCCTGATGGCTCCAGGTGTAGCTTCGCAAAGGCTTACGGAGCCTATATCCTATGATGCGGTCGCACCTTCGCTCGCATACCTACTCTGTGTCCCTCAGCCGATGAGTGCTGACGGCACGCCACTCTTTATCCTATTCAATCAGAAATAATAAACCACTTTATGGCTCTCAGTAATATCATCACAAAGCTCTTTGGTAGTAAGTCTCAGCGAGACCTCAAGGAGATAACACCTTACATTAAGAAGATCGAGGAGGTCGAACCCTCCATACAAGCTCTCAGCGATGATGCTCTGAGAGATCGGACACAACAGCTGCGCAACGAGATCAACGAGTACGTTGCCTCGGAGCGTGCAGAGATAGCTAAGCTCAAGGAGGGCATCGAGGATCTCGACATAGACGCCCGTGAGGAGGCTTGGTCTAAGATTGATAAGATAGAGAAGGACGTCCTGGAGAAGATCGAGGTCAAGCTCGACGAAATCCTCCCCACAGCCTTTTCTATTGTCAGGGAGACCGCACGACGCTTTGCCAATAATGAGCAGATCGTCGTCACTGCCACGCAGATGGATAGAGATCTATCGATAGACCACGACTTCGTGGAGATCGATGGCGACAAGGCGATCTACCATAACCACTGGGTAG
>CABQOJ010000224.1 GCA_902465775.1 uncultured Porphyromonas sp.
ATTCTTCCGAAGTTTCATTTGATTCTTCCGAAGTTTCATTTCTCGCCTCGGTGGAAAACTTTTATTCTCCACGGAGCTATTTGGTGTTTTCTCGGAAGAGATCTGAGTCGTCGGAGATCTGTAGCGACATATTCCTTTGTTATCGCCATGTGTAGCTTCTATTATAATGCGTCAGCCCTGGTTCATCTTTAGGCGGTAATGCTTGATTCCACCAGTTTTTCGTAAGTTTGCACCGTAATATCTCTTGCCAGTCAAGAGTAAAGTCTAATTACAATGGCTCAACTGACGGTCGTCCCGACCCCTATAGGCAATCTTGGAGATATCACCCTACGTGGACTAGAGGCTCTACGTGAGGCTGATCTGATCCTAGCTGAGGATACTCGCACCTCCTCCGTATTGCTGCGGCACTACGAGATAGCGAAGCCTATGGAGAGCCACCATAAGTTCAACGAGTACAAGACCTCCGAGCGCCTAGCGCAGCGCATTGCCGAGGGAACCTCCGTGGCTCTCATTAGCGACGCTGGTACGCCTGGTATCAACGATCCTGGCGCCATGCTCATACGAGCTTGCATCGACGCTGGCGTGACCGTCACCTGCCTACCAGGAGCTACCGCCTTCGTCCCAGCCTTAGTCGCTAGTGGACTAGACACGTCACGCTTTTGCTACGAGGGCTTTCTCCCAGTCAAGAAAGGGCGACAGACACTCCTCACGGCACTAGCCACGGAGACCCGCACTATCATCATATATGAGTCGCCATACCGAGTTTGCCGTACGCTCTCTGACCTGATTACATACTTCGGCGCTGAGCGACAGGCCGCGACTTGCCGTGAGTTGTCGAAGCTACACGAAGAGGTGCGACGTGGCACCCTTCAAGAGCTGAGTGATCACTTTGCCGAGACAGCCCCTCGCGGGGAATTTGTCATAGTCATCGCTGGAGCTACGCCTACCAAGCCTCCCAAGAAGAACAATAAACACATAACAGAAGATACAACTACACAATTATGAAACAGTCACTATCTATCACTTTCGCAGCATTGGTGCTCTCGCTACTGATGCTCACCGCTTGTAACAAGAACAATCAAGAAGATCAAGAGCGCCAAAACGAGCTCACCGAGCTTCAGTCCCTACGGACGCAGGTAGCTGAGCAGGATTCACTGATCAATATGGTGATCCAAAACTTCGCTCAGATACAGCAACTAGAGGGTATGATCTCGCTCAATGCCAATGACGAGCTACCACAGTCTCAGCGTGCTAAGATCGAGGACAATCTGCGCCTGATCAATGAGAAGCTGGAGTCAAACCGTCAGACGATAGAACTCCTAAACAAGAAGCTCGCTCAGTCTGGTAGCAAAAACACCTCTCTACAGCGCACCATCGGCACACTGCAGGAGCAGCTCAACGCTAAGAACGCTGAGATCCTAGACCTCACCGAGGAGCTCAAGCGCAAGAACTACGCTATCGGTGTCCTCGACTCGATGGTCACAGACCTGCACAGCAATGTGGAAAATCTAAGCAAGACCTCTGCAGCACAGCAAGCTGAGCTAGAGCGTCAGGATGCTGCGCTCAACACGGTTCGCTATTGTATCGGTACCTCTCGCGACCTCAAGGATATGAACATCATCCGCAATGGCGAGGTGGTCACCGAGGGTTATCAGTCAGACTACTTCACGCAGATAGACCTGCGTCGAGTTACCTCGATACCTGTCTACGCTAAGAAGGCTGAGCTCAAGACCAAGCACCCTGGGTCTAGCTACAGATTTGTCAAGGGCGGGGACAAGATGCTCACACTAGAGATCACCAATCCTCAGGAGTTCTGGAGTCTCTCTAAGATACTTGTCATACAGATCTACTAATTGATCTCTTGACACACTACATTTAGCAAAAGGGGAGGTGCCTCAAGACACCTCCCCTTTGAAGTTTATACGACTGATCTCTAGCTTGCCAGCAAAACCAATGAAGTACAAAGCACTACTCTTTGACCTCGATGACACGCTCTGGGCCACCTTTGACAATAATAAGGCGAGCCTACACAGACTCTACGATGAGGAAGGGTGGGGAGCCTATTACGCCACCTTCGAAGACTACTTCGCTGTCTACTTTCCCCATCAGGAGCAGCTCTGGGACGACTATCGCAAGGGGTATATCAGCAAGGATCAGCTACTCCTAGACCGTCTGCGCTATCCACTCCGGGGGCTCGTCTCGTGGAGCGACCAGCAGGTCAAGGAGCTCAATCAGCGCTTCATCGAGTATG
>CABQOJ010000225.1 GCA_902465775.1 uncultured Porphyromonas sp.
CTTTGACACAACGGACTCTCTCCCGCTAGACACTAGCCGAGCGCCCCTACAGGTGGCTATTCGTCTCATTAGGCTAGTTGTGAGATTTGCGGAGTTGAATCTACGAGTTCCAGTGTTGGCTTGCGCATCTAAAAAAAAAGGTACCTTTGCGACAAGCAGTGTAGTAATATACAGACACACAGACACACAAACAGATAAAAAGAACTATGATGTTAGGAAGAAAGGGCGGACTTTTCGCGATATTGGTTGTGGTTAGCTTGATGCTTACGCAAAGCCTCAGCGGAGAGACGATCCAAGAGAGCCTCAGCGGAGAGACGATTCAAGAGAGCCTTAGCGGACAAACAGTCAAAGGGCAAACTCAGCAATCACTGCGATCTCAGAACGCGCAGTCCCAGTCTCAGAGCGCCCAACCTCAGCAGCCGCAGAACGCACAGCTCCAGTCTCAAAACGCACAGCTCCAACCTCAAAACGTACAGTCCCAGTCTCAGAGCACACAACCTCAGCAACATAAGAGCACACAGCCCCAGACGCAGCATCCGCAGCAGGGAGAGATTTACCGTGGGCAGCTTAGAGATAGGGTGACCCAGGAGTCTATCTCTATGGCGACTGTCATATTGCTTTCGGCAGATTCGACGGTGCTCTCTACGACGCTTTCGAGCGACGGGGGGACCTTCGAGCTTTCGGGTGAGGGGGCGCATTGGCTTCAGGTTAACCATCTCGCGTATCAGACACTTCGCGTGAGCCTTGACGCTCCGCTGCCTGACGTGCTCTATATGGATCAAGCGACTGGTGAACTGGGTGAGGTGGTGGTCAAGGCCGAGCGTCCGCTCATGAAGCTCGTCGATGGAACCACTCCGAGCTACGATATTGATCAGCTCTTTGCGCATAGCTCTGTCACGACCGCTTATGAGATGCTGGGTCAGCTCCCTGGTATGTCGATGCAGGGCGATGTGCCGACGCTCGTGGGGACCAATGGGTATACCTTGGTCTTCAATGGTCAGCCCTCGAATGTTCCTCAGGATATGCTGCTGGAGCGCCTCAAGAGCATTCCCCGAGAGATGGTGTCTAGTGTGGAGATCTCCTATACTCCCATTGCCCGCTATCGAGCTAAGGGTGCTTCGATCAATGTAGTCTTCAAGGGGCAAGCTGCGGGCAGCCCTCTGAGTGGCACCTCTGGTCAGCTCTTTACCGAGTATAGCAATAAGTACTACAGCAACTACGCTGCGGGTGCTAGTGTCAACTACTCCGCGCCCAATGGCTTCTCCGTTACTGCCAATTATAGGGCTAGTCTAGGTAAAATCCGAAGTGACTTAATCTACGATATAGCTCCCTTTGGTCGCTATACCAAGGGGCTTGCGATAGAAAACAGCGGCTACACGAACTATAACAAGCATACGCTTTTTGCCGAGCTGGGGTATAAGTTCGGGCGGCATGCGCTATCCGTTGACTACTACGGGAGCTTGACCCCTCCCGAGGGTACGAGCCGATACCAAGTCAACCAAAAGGAGCGCGAACCTCTAGAGTCGCTCAATAAAGGCAATGATAATACGCATCACGTCGCCATAAACTATAGACTGGGAGGCAACTTGCTAGCGGGTCTCTTCTACACGCACTATCGGGATCACAGAGAGGTGCTCTATGGTATGGAGCAGTCTCCTCGCTCACCTTATGCTACGAACTATACGAGCGATCAGCTCTCGCAGGTGTGGGGCGGGCATATCGACAATAGTCATAGCTGGGATGGTGGCTGGGGTCTGTCGTACGGCTCCAAGGTCTCCTACTCCAAGACGATCAATGGACAAACCTACCTTTGGCGAAATGGTCGGAAGGTGCCAAACGGAGCCGTGTCAGGAACCAGTAAAGAGCTACTGGCGGACCTCTATATAGGCGGTAAAAAGCAGTTTAAGAATGGGCTAAGCCTCGGGCTAACCTTGATCGGTGACTATGCGAACTATATAGGTGCGGATGAGACCTTTCAGATTATCCCGCAGACGAGTCTCAGCTACGCACGCAATCCCAACCATGTTCTACAGGTGAATATTCAGTCCAGCAAGAGGGACCCGAGCTATTGGGAGCGTGAACCCTTCTCACGGTCGGATGATCGCTATCAGCTCTGGGAGGGCAATCCACAGATTAGGCCTTACGTGACGTACAGTGGACAGGTGAACTACATCTTCAAGCAGAGGTATGTCTTCTTCTTGAGCGGTTACTATCAGCCTCATCGCTTCG
>CABQOJ010000226.1 GCA_902465775.1 uncultured Porphyromonas sp.
CTCTGGCTACAAGGCCAATATCCAAACCTTCGGCAGCGACGAGACCTTCGTCCATGAAGCTGAACCAAACGACAACGAATAAGTAACATCTATCACGCCATACTGATCTATGAATAGCACATTGCGTCACTACGCTCTATGGCTCTTCGGAGTTCTTACGCTAACGCTCTCACCACTCCTGCAGGGACAGACGAAGCAACCGTTAGACCTGGAGACCGTCACCTATGGAGGCAAGACCTTCCGCTCAGACTTTTACCCGCAGCCCGTCTACGGCCTCGCTTGGCTGCAGAGTGGCTACACCTATACGGTAGAGGGCGGCGACTACAAGAGCCTACGAGTCTACTCCCCGACGAGAGTACAGGAGCAGACGGTCCTCACGCAGGACGAGCTCGTCCAGCTCCTCAAGCCCTACGACGACACAGACAAGCTCTACCCGCTGATCGCTTACGACTTCACCCCGCAGTGCCACTACCTAGAGGTGGAGCTGTCCAAGGGGCTTTACCTAATAGATGTAGAGCAAAAGCTAATCGTCGGATACTTCGCCACTGGTGACACCGAAAAGCGCGCTTCGCTCCTCAGCCCTAACGAACGCAACCTAGCAGTCAAGAGCGAGGAGGGCACACTCCTTATATATACGCTACAGCCCGCCGGGAGCAAGCCTCAGGCTCCTACGCTAGTCGCTACGGACGAGGCGGAGGCTGCAGTCGTCTATGGCGAGTCCGTCCACCAGAACGAGTTCGGTATTGACGGCGGACTATTCTGGAGTCCCGACAGTCGCCAGCTCGCTTTCTACCGTATGGACCAGTCGATGGTCGCCCCTTATCCCATCGTCGATATGACGCCCCACAAGGCAGTCGTCCAGCCCGTTCGATACCCGATGGCGGGGACCCCTTCGCACCATGTGACGCTAGGAGTCTTCCATCTAGAGAACCAGCAGACCACTTACCTAGAGACCGGTGGCGACCCCGAGCATTACCTGACCAATGTGGCGTGGCACCCCAACAGCCAGAAGGTTTACATAGCCGAGCTGAATAGAGGTCAAGACCATCTCTTCCTCAACGGCTACGATGCCCAGACGGGAGCGCACACCGAGACGCTCTTTGAGGAGACCGATGCGCACTATGTCGAGCCACAGCGCCCGATGATGTTTGTCCCGGGGAGCCGAGGCGAGCAGTTCGTCTGGGAGTCCCGTCGTGAGGGCTATCGCCAGCTCTACCTCTACAGTAGCACGGGCAAGCTCATTCGCAAGCTCACCGACATGGAGGGTGAGGTGACCGACATCTACGGCTTCGACCCCAAGGGCGAGCGCATATACTTCCAGGCCGCTTACCCCTCCCCACTCGAGCGACACATCTTCGCCAGCGAACTCAAGCGCGGACGTATCATACAGCTAAGCAAGGTGGCTGGTACGCACGAAGCGATCTTCAGCCCAGACAAGCAGTACTATATAGACCAGCTGCAGAGCGCCACCATCGCTCGCTCCGTCATGCTCCATGATTGCAACGGCCTACAGCTCCGCCTCATACACCAGGCGCCCGATCCCTGGCACAAGCTGGATATGCCCAATATTACCGTCGGCACGCTCCTAGCGGCTGATGGCAAGACCGAGCTGTACTACCGCCTCATCACGCCGTCTCACTTCGACGAGCTGAAGGAGTACCCCACCATCGTCTATGTCTACGGTGGCCCGCACGCTCAGCTCGTCACGAATACGCCACAGTGGGGCGCTTCGGGCTGGGATCTTTACATGGCACAGCAGGGGTATATCATCTTTACGCTGGACAACCGCGGTAGCGCTCAGCGAGGCGCTGCCTTCGAGCAGGTCATCCATCGTCAGGTCGGCACCGCCGAGATGGCCGATCAGATGAAGGGTGTCGAGTACCTTCAGAGCCTCCCCTATGTCGATCGCAATCGCATCGGCGTGTACGGCTGGAGCTTCGGAGGCTTCATGACTACCAACCTCATGCTCACCCATCCCGAGACCTTTAAGGTGGGTGTCGCTGGCGGTCCCGTCATGGACTGGTCTCGCTACGAGATCATGTATGGCGAGCGCTACAACGACGCTCCCCAGGACAATGCCGAGGGCTACCAAAAGAACAACCTTATCGAGCGTGCCCAAGACCTTAAGGGGCGTCTCCTCCTCATCCACGGCACCTCCGACAATGTGGTTGTCTGGCAGCATGCCCAAGCCTTTGTCAAGGCGTGCGTAGATGCTAAGACCTACCCCG
>CABQOJ010000227.1 GCA_902465775.1 uncultured Porphyromonas sp.
CATTGAGCGTGCCGTCGTTGTTGAAGATGTCGATCGTCTCCAGCTGGTGCGTGATGCCGAGCTGGTAGTCGTTGATATCGTGGGCTGGAGTGACCTTCAGACAGCCCGTGCCGAACTCTAGGTCTACGTACTCATCCTCGATGATCGGGACGGAGCGACCTACGAGCGGGACGATGACCCGCTTACCACGCAGATGATGGTAGCGAGGATCTGCCGGGTTGATACAGACGGCCGTGTCGCCCATAATTGTCTCGGGGCGCGTCGTTGCTACGATGATGTAATCCTCAGAGCCCTCGATGAAGTAGCGGAGGTAGTAGAGCTTGCCTTGATGCTCCTTGAAGATAACCTCCTCGTCCGAGAGTGCCGTCTGTGCCTTGGGGTCCCAGTTGACCACGCGTACGCCACGGTAGATGAGTCCCTCCTCGTAGAGCTTGCAGAAGACATTGATGACCGACTCCGAGCGCTCCTCATCTAGGGTAAAGGCTGTACGACTCCAGTCGCACGATACGCCTAGTCTGCGTAGCTGGCTGAGGATGATGCCGCCATACTTGTCGGTCCACTCCCAGGCATGCTTGAGGAAGTCCTCTCGTGTGAGCTGATTCTTCTGAATACCTTGCTTAGCAAGCTGATCTACCACCTTAGCCTCCGTAGCGATCGAGGCGTGGTCGGTGCCAGGCACCCAGCAAGCGTTGTAACCCGCTATGCGAGCACGACGGATGAGTATATCCTGGATCGTATTATTGAGCATATGCCCCATGTGTAGCACGCCCGTCACATTGGGCGGGGGCATGATAATCGTGTAAGGCTTCTTGCTGTGATCCACATGTGCCTCAAAGAGCTTGTGGTCTAGCCAATACTGGTACCACTTAGTCTCGACACCCGCAGGATCGTAGACACTAGTTATCTGAGAAGTGATAGAATCGTCTTGCATTGCTTATAGTTTGTCGTGATATTTGCGTACAAAGGTACTGAAATATCACTCCTTGATACCCAAACGCTCGAGGAATCGTTGACGAGATACGATAAAACGCTCATGCGTAGCCTGAGCCACGACACCAGTTTGGTCGGTTGCCTCAATGGCAAAGGTGAGTTTGCGACCCTCTATTGAGGAGAGCTGCGCTGTGACCGTGATCGTCTCTCCGATGGGTGTCGCATGCTGATGGTCGGTCGTGATCATTGTGCCGACAGTCGTAGAGCCCTCCTCGGTATAGTTGCGAGCGAGGAGCATAGCTGCGTTCTCCATAAAGGCAATCAGTGCAGGCGTGGCGAGGACAGGCATATCGCCCGATCCCATCTCAGCAGCACTGTGCTTAGGCTCGATGATGTATTGCTTGGTTAGAGTGGTCGCTTTATTGTCCATAGTCATATATCGATTATTGGTTGTCATAAGTTATCGTGTTGCCGTCGGGGCCGAGGTGGTAGGTGCACTGCTCTTCCGCCACGTAGCAGGAAGGCTCTTCGGAGAAGTCTAGCTTGTGCCCCTCCTGACTCACCCAGCCGATCTGGCGAGCGGGATTGCCCACGACTAGAGCGTAGGGAGCCACGTCACGTATCACGACCGTGCCTGCGCCAATCATAGCGTAGGCGCCGATCTTGACACCGCAGAGGATCGTCGCATTGGCTCCGATAGAGGCGCCTTTACCTATATATGTAGGGCGAAACTCATGCTTCCGTGAGACCGCCGCACGTGGGTTGATCACATTGGTGAAGACGCACGAAGGTCCCAGGAAAACCTCCTCTTCGCAATGAACTCCTGTGAAGAGCGTGACATTATTCAGAACACGGCATCGGTCGCCTAGATGAACACGTGGCTGGACGACTACGTTTTGTCCTAGATGGCACTGCTCCCCGATGAAGGCATCGTGCATGATGTGGCAGAAGTGCCAGATGGTCGTGCCAGTGCCAACGTGAGCCCCCTCGTCAATGATCGTTGTAGGGTCTATGTAGCCAGTCTCGGTAGTACGGGAGGGGTAGGGCATAGCAGTGGAGCTTAGTGTGATTACTTGATCAGCGACTCGAGAGTGTTGAGGTCTGAGCGAAAAGCTGTGGAGACCTCCGCCTGATCCTCCACCACCTTGCAACTGTGTAGCACGGTAGCGTGAGAGCGACCACCGAGCAGTTCGCCGATAGCGCTGAGCGACTGATCCGTGTAGCGCTTCGCAAAGTACATAATCATCTGTCTCGCTTGAGCCACGTCAGCCTTTCTCGAGCGACTGCGCACCAG
>CABQOJ010000228.1 GCA_902465775.1 uncultured Porphyromonas sp.
GACATCGACAACCTCACGCCCCTAGACGCTCTCAAGCAGCTCGACGCCCTCAAGCGGATGCTCAACAACTAACGAGTAGCACTGAGTAAGGACACACGGGAGTGTCGTCTCTCTTTGACACTAGAATGTGCGATGCCTAGTCAATGGACAGTGCAAAGGTAATACGGATGACAATCAAGGTTGCGCTCTAGTGTACCCAAGACTCGTCTGTAGTTCACAAGCGTCTCAACAATCCACTAAGACGAGCGAGACAACAAACGATCCACATCTGTAGGACACACAGACCACAGCCCAAACGCTGTCGCTCGCCTTCAGCAAGCATCTCTCAATCTTTACCACGAAATGGAGGCTAAGAACGCCTTTTCATTCGCCTTCGACTTCGTAAGTCTCACGAGTAACAAGCTGTCGGGACGTATCGAGCCGTGTGCCCCTACAACGGGCAACTCGTAAGATTTGCAAAATCAAGATGTTGTCGAGAAGTTGCTTGGTAATAAGTTTTTTTTTATATTTGCCGTTGGAGAGGTTATCATAATAAAGGAACTGCTCAGAAGTTACAGCGAGCGTCCTTGCCTCTTCACTTGGACACTTTACTATTAACCCTTTAACGCCTCATCGCTATGAAGAAATTACTACTATGTTGCTTGGTCGGGCTCTCCATGTTGCTCGTCAAGCCTCTCTATGCCGGTAGTACAGACAAGCTACTACCTGTGGGGAATAGTATCGAGAACCGCCTCGTCTATGAACCGATCGAGGTGGTTTATCTCGACTTCTCCGTTGCTATCGCCATCTCTGACGGAGCCAAAGCCACGATCACCTGTGATGGAGAGCGTATGGCAGAGGGTGTCATCACTATGGGTGATGCCCGTGGTCAGAGTCAGGCCGCCATCCTCTTCGACAAGACTATTTTGCCAAAAGGCAAATCTTACAAGCTGGAAGTACCTGCGGGCGCTATTTATACCCGATATCAGCCAACTATCGTGATGGATAGCTACGTCACACCCTTTACGGTACCTGAGTACATAACTACTAGGGAGTGCTCTATCCAGGAGGGAGATACCGTCGGGTATACCAACTCGATTAGCTTTTACTACGACACTGAGACCGAGCCTCTCGGCACTCCTATGGCCACACTCTATCGAGAGGGGGTACCCATCAAGAGCGTTGCTGTGAACATCTCATGGGACTGGGACCTTGGTCAGATGCATGCAAACTTTGAGAAGTACGTGGACTTTGAGGAAGGTGTACACTACACCTTCACACTGCCCGAGGGGAGTATGACGCCACGATTCCGTACAGACATCACAAATGCTGAGAGTAGCGTGAACTTCATCGGAGGTGCTGCCACTCCTCCTGCTGAAGGGCCTGACCTGATTCCTCCGCTCGAATTCGTAAAGTGCAGCCTCTATGATTGGACTACACCTTCAGAGGTAATCAACGAAGTGTACTTCTACTACAATGAGCCGATCAAGCTGTCTGATGATCCCAAGATACAGCTATTTGATGGCAGCGATAAGAGCCTGATCAAAGAGGTGATACCGACATTGACGCATGAAGATGACTGGTGGATCGTTGCTTGCGACTTTGGTGGGGTACGCCTTCCAGAAGATGGGGCTATGCTCATTATCTCAGAAGGTTCTGTACTCAGAGCTGGTGATAAAAAGGGACAAAACGGTAAGATCACGATCCAGGTCACCCCGACCCCTCAAAGTACCGATCAGGTAGAGGTTAATAACCCATCTATATATGGGCATAATGGGCAGATCATCATAGACAAAGCTCCCATTGGCGAGCTAGTCTCAGTCTATGCCGTAGATGGAGGTCTCATCGCCAGGGATGTGATCTCAGCACACCCCTTTGTGCTCCGCGTTGAGCCTAGCGCTGTTTACGTAGTCTCCTTGCAAGGACGCACTTACAGGGTCATACTTTAGAGTCAATGTCTCTGCGCTGGCTTGTCGCAAAGCATCAGCAATCAGCTGTGCCTAGACACGAAGGTATACTCCTTTGAGTCCTAATCCTAGCTCCTAGAGCTGCTACCATTGATTCAGTCTCACGGTCTTACATAAGGTCGTGAGACTGTTTTTTGTGCGACTGCCGGACTAAGGGTTAGCGGGAGCGTGTTACCAAAGCTCCCCTGACGAGTAGCCCGCAGGGACGCACTGAGGACGGCTACTCGTAGAGACGTATCGCTCTAACCTCTGATCTCTAACTTCTAATCTCTAAC
>CABQOJ010000229.1 GCA_902465775.1 uncultured Porphyromonas sp.
CTTAACCTGATAGAGACTGAATGCAGGGGGGACGCACGCTTAGACTTCTAAGGAGTAGACCCTAGCACTCAGTCTCTTACTTTTTCCACTATTTGAGTCTGACCAAACCGTTGGCAGGCTCCGTACACACACTTAACAGACACACGAGAGATGCCCACACCACCGTTTAAGTACCAGCCGATGTATCCCGTAGGACCCGATCGGACTGAGTACGAGTTAATCACCTCTGACTACGTTCACACGGTCGACTGCAATGGTCACCAGATGCTCCAAGTCGACCCCGAGGCGCTACGCATACTTGCGGAGCGAGCTATGCACGATGTCGCCTTCTACCTACGTCCCGCTCATCAGGAGCAGGTCGCATCGATACTGTCCGACCCGGAGGCTTCGGACAATGATAAGTTTGTCGCTCTCACCTTCCTGCGCAATGCTGAGGTGAGCGCTCTGGGGCAGCTCCCCTTCTGCCAAGACACTGGTACCGCGATCATCTTGGGTAAGAAAGGTCAAAACGTCTGGACTGGCGCTTGCGACGAGGAGTACCTCTCGCACGGCGTCTACGACACCTACACGCGCTACAACCTCCGCTATTCGCAAAATGCGCCCCTCGACATGTACCGTGAGGTTAATACAGGGTGCAACCTTCCCGCGCAGATCGACCTGATGGCGACCGATGGCGACGAGTATAAGTTCCTCTTTATCGCTAAGGGAGGTGGATCTGCCAATAAGACTTACCTCTATCAGGAGACCAAAGCACTACTCTCGGAGGAGAGGCTCTTCCCCTTCTTAGTTGAGAAGATGCGTTCGCTAGGTACTGCCGCCTGCCCGCCTTATCACATTGCCTTCGTCATCGGAGGCACCTCGGCAGAGGCCAACCTTAAGACGGTCAAGCTCGCCAGTGCTAAGTACTACGACGAGCTACCGACCAAAGGCAACGAGCTGGGACACGCTTTCCGTGATCTAGAGATGGAGCAACGGCTCCTGGAGGCGACCCACGAGATTGGTCTCGGAGCGCAGTTTGGCGGTAAGTATTTCGCCCATGACATACGTGTGATCCGCATGCCACGCCACGGAGCTTCCTGTCCTGTCGGACTAGGTGTAAGCTGCTCCGCCGATCGCAACGTGCGGGCTAAGATCAATAAGGATGGACTCTGGATCGAGCGACTGGAGAAGCATCCTGCACGACTCATCCCCGAGGCTATGCGCCACGGCACCGAGGGCGAGGTCGTGAAGGTGGACCTCAACCGTCCGATGGACGAGATACGCAAGCAACTGAGCCAGTATCCTGTCTCTACCCGTCTCTCGCTATCTGGCACCATAGTCGTGGGACGTGACATAGCTCACGCAAAGCTTAAGGAGCGCCTAGATCGTGGCGAGGAGCTACCTCAGTATATCAAGGATCACCCGATCTACTACGCTGGTCCCGCCAAGACGCCTGAGGGGATGCCGAGCGGCTCTTTCGGACCCACCACTGCGGGCCGTATGGATCCCTATGTCGATCTCTTCCAAAGCCATGGCGGTAGCCTCATTATGATAGCCAAAGGCAATCGTAGTCAGCAGGTTACGGACGCTTGCAAGGCACATGGAGGCTTTTACCTCGGTAGCATCGGAGGTCCCGCAGCTATACTAGCGAAGGAGAGCATCAAGCGTGTCGAGTGCCTCGAGTATCCCGAGCTAGGCATGGAGGCGATCTGGCGCATAGAGGTGGAAAACTTCCCTGCGTTCATCCTGGTTGATGACAAGGGCAACGACTTCTTCCAGCAAATCAGACAGTGCGCAGGGTGTCCCCGCGGTTAGCTCCACGGCGCAGCATCACCGCTGAATAAATAAAGAAGAGTAGGAACACATAGGCTAGTGCGTTCCTACTCTTCTTTAGTTTGAGGAGTGAGGAGCATCCTTTGGAGGGCTTGGCGATCAAGCTTGCCGTTGTCATTGTGTGGCAAGTGCGACACGAGACGGATCTCTTTGGGGCGGTGGTAGGGTGGTAGGAGCTGTTGGCAGGCTTCAGTTAGAGTTTCTGTAAAGCCTTCGGGGAGGCTGTCGCCTTCTAGTACGAGTACCAGCTTTTGCCCTAGAGCTGCATCGGCTATCCAGCTGATTGCGAGCGGTCTATCTAGGGCCTCGGAGAGCTTTCGCTCGATCGGCTCGGGGCTTATCTTGATCCCACCACTATTGATGATGTTGTCGGCTCGCCCTACGATGGTAAAGCCACCATCGGGG
>CABQOJ010000230.1 GCA_902465775.1 uncultured Porphyromonas sp.
AGAGATGAATCTGGACACAGACTCAGACGCTAAGGACGATGCAACCAGCCAGCTACGTAAGATGGTCAATCAGAAGATCACTCAGTGGATGGACGCTAAGCTTAAGCCTCTAGGTGAGCCTGAGGGAGAACTTGTGGATGACCTAGTCAAGAAGGGTATCCTCTCTATGTCGATGTTTCCTTCATTTTACCCCGCAGAGCCGATAGCACCGGGTGAGTCCTTTACGGTCAATAGTCCTCTCTTCACAGGGGAGAATGCTGATACGCAGTATGAGGGTGTCGTCACACTGGTAGCTGTATCTGATACAGACTATACGCTTCGTGCCAATGGCAAGACGACGACAACTGTAGAGGGCTTGGTCTTAGAGGGCAATGGCATAAACAACATCGTCCTCGACCGCAAGACTGGCATGGTCAAGAACACCTTCGGCACGATGGCTCTCAAGGGTAGTGGCAACGTACAGGGTGTCCAGGCAGAGGTCTCCTCAAACGCGATCACCTCGATCCGCCTACTCTAAGAGTACGCGAACAGACTACTCCAAACATAGTACAACAGCTAACAAGAAAGGCATCTGCTCCTCGTCTGGGGCAGGTGCCTTTCATCAATTATTTCAGTCCCCTGCTTGGCGTGCCGAGAGAGCCACGAGGGTCAATGCTTCGGGCGCTCCACTTCACGATTTTCTAGAGCTTACTCGTCTATAGTTGCAAGTTTCTCTTGACGCTATCGGCTGCATACTGATTTGCTCCCGAGGAAATTGAAAACCTCTACAGAGGAAACGGCAAATTCTTCCGAACTTTCATTTCATTCCTCCGAACTTTCATTTCCTTCTTCCGAAGTTTTATTTCACTCTTCCGAGGAAATAGCCGTTTTCCAGCGAGCTTTTGGCAAATCCCTCCGAGGAAATCGGAATTCTCAGGCAAAAGCCGTTGGCTCTAGTCGCTCTCCCTGAGCCGTCCCAAATAGGAACTAGCCATAAGTCTAAAGAAAACATTACCTTTGCAATACCATATGAGGCTGTTACAGTCGACAGCCTCACAAGATTGCAAGCCAAGCCTGCACGCAGATAGATTTAAGAGACGAGATATGCAATTTAACTACTATTCGGACAACGAAGTGCTGATGCCACCCGTGAGGCGACAGATCGCCAACCGTTGGATGCGTCGTGTATGCGACGAGATGAATCGGACGGTCGGGGAGATCAACTTCCAGTACACTGACGATGAGGGTATTCTGAAGGCAAATAGAGCATTTCTCCAGCATGATTACTATACAGATGTCATCACCTTCCCCAGAGAGAGTGAGCAGGAGGGCGATGATGCCATCTATGGAGATATACTCATCAGCATCGACACCGTTGCGACGAATGCGCAGGAGCTGGGCGTGTCGTTCAAGCAGGAGCTGTACCGTGTGATGATACATGGCATCCTGCACCTCTTGGGCATTGATGACCAGACCGAATCGGAGCGGGAGCTGATGCGCATGGCCGAGGATAGAGCGCTCATGCAGCTGGTTGAGATGCTGGAGGGGCGAGACTACTTCCTTGAGCAGGGCGGATCGAAGTTCTTCAAGTATGTCGACAAGGTCTGCGCTGAGGACAAGGCTCGCTAACTAATCTGACGACACAGCATCATGACATATTCTTCTTCTCTCATCTTAGGTATCGAGAGCTCGTGCGACGATACCTCGGCAGCTGTGCTACGGGGCGGGCTCCTCTGCAGCAATGTGATCGCAAGTCAAGAGGTACACAGCAAGTATGGAGGCGTGGTGCCTGAGTTGGCGTCACGAGCCCATCTGCAGAACATCGTCCCTGTCGTACAGCAGGCGGTAGCGCGTGCTGGCGTCACGCTGGCCGACCTTGATGCGATCGCCTACACACGTGGTCCTGGGCTTCTCGGTTCGCTTATCGTCGGTACCAACTTTGCCAAGGGGCTGAGCTTAGCACTCCACATCCCACTCGTCGAGGTTAATCACTTGCAGGCTCACGTCCTCGCACACTTCATCGCTAAGCCTGAGGAGCCACACACGCCACCCCCATTTCCCTACCTCTGTCTACTCGTCTCGGGTGGTAACTCACAGATCGTGCAGGTCAATGCGCCTGATGATATGCGCATATTGGGGCAGACGATCGACGATGCGGCTGGCGAAGCCTTTGACAAGTGCGCCAAGGTGATGGGACTCGGCTATCCTGGGGGCCCG
>CABQOJ010000231.1 GCA_902465775.1 uncultured Porphyromonas sp.
GCTGGTAGTGATGACAAGGTAGCACTGGCGCCGCCCGTCGTCTTCAGCCTAGAGGATGCGCTGGAGTATATCAAGGCTGACGAATATGTGGAGGTCACGCCTAAGTCTATGCGTCTGCGCAAGATACTCCTCAACGAGCTAGACCGCAAGCGCGCCAACAAAGCATAAACAATCCAATCACTTCATAAACACAACTAGCTATGAAAAGAATCGCACTACTCATCATCGCCATGCTCACGCTTGGCTTTGCAGCGCAGGCTCAGTCCACCTTTAGCAAGGGAACGACGACTGCTAACCTCGGACTCGGCATCGGCGGTACCCTCTTCAACGACACCTACAGTGTCCTCCTCCCCCCAGTCTCTCTAGGGATTGACCACAGCGTAGCCAGTGGCCTTTTTGATGGCAACGGCTCTATCGGCGTAGGTGGTTACATAGGTGCTGAGGTTTATCGCTACAAGGGTTACAGTGGCTCTGTATGGAGCCAGACACTCATCGGTCCTCGTGGTTCTCTGCACTATCAGTTTGTAGATCGCCTCGACACTTACTTTAGCTTGATGCTCGGACTAGACATCCTCAGCTGGAACCTCAATATGAAGGAGGCTAATGGCGCAATCAAGGACAAGGACACTTCAGCTGGCTTCGGTTGGGGCGCACACTTTGGTACACGTTACTACCTCTCCGACCGCTGGGCTATCATGGGTGAGTTCGGTTATGGACTAACCTTCCTGACACTCGGTGCCACCTATCGCTTTTAAGCAATGATATACGATGAAAAAGCTTCTTACAACTCTAACTGGACTCTTGCTTGTAGTGGGATTCATCTTGTCTACTAGTTCATGTGCTAGTACCACGATCATCAACTCAAACCCTCAAGGGGCTAAAGTCTACATGAATCAATCGTTCGTAGGAACCACTCCTTACACACATACCGATACGAAGATTGTAGGCACGGCTACGGCTATTCAACTAAAGAAGGAAGGATATGAGGACTTCAACACGGTGCTCATTCGCAATGAGCAAGTTGATGCTGGAGCTATCGTCGGAGGTCTCTTTGTATGGATACCATTCCTTTGGGTGATGAAATATGATCCCGTACATACCTATGAATTGACACCCGTTGGAGGCTCTAAGTAAGCCTAGTCAATTCGTACTAACAATCAAAGCAGGAGATGGCTTATGGGCTGTCTCCTGCTTTTGCTTTTAGAGCTTGGTAGGGTTACTCGGCATCGTGAGACGCAGGGTGCTGCTGATTGCGAGGGTGATAGCGTAGGATGTCGGCACGGAGTGCGGTGCGGTCCACGTGCGTGTAAACCTCTGTCGTCGCGATGCTTTCGTGCCCCATCATTAACTGGATAGCGTGCAGGTCGGCCCCACCCTCGAGCAGGTGCGTAGCAAAGCTGTGTCGCAACGTGTGCGGACTGATCTCCTTCTGTATGCCCGCCAGCTCAGCGAGCGTACGAATCAGACAGAAGACCGTGATGCGAGAGATCGGTTGACCACGACGTGAGATGAAGATATACTGGTCATATTCTGGCTTCGCATTATAGCGGCAGGGATCGTTGAGATAGCGTTGCACATCAGAGACTGCCTTGGGACTCATCGGCACCAGACGCTCTTTGCGCCCCTTGCCCCAGACGTGCAGATATCCTTCGTCGAGGAAGACATCCGAATAGGTCAGCCCGCAAAGCTCCGAAACACGTAGCCCGCAACTGTAGAGCACCTCTATAATAGCCGTGTCTCGTGAGGCCTCGGGGCGCTCTTCGTCGATAGCTCCGAGGAGGCTGTCTATCTCTGCCAACGTGAGCACCTCGGGGAGCTTCTTATGTATCGGTGGCGTCTGCAGCATATCCGTCGGGTCACGCTCTATCTCCTCCTCTAGCGAAAGAAAGCGAAAGAAACTCTTGACCCCGCTCAGCACACGAGCCAGCGAACGCATCGAGATGCCTAAGTCTAGCAAATGCGCCGCAAAGTTGTTGAGATGCTGCAGCGTTACCTCCCGCAGACTCAGCCCCATATCGTCTATGTAGGTGTAGAGCTTGTCCACGTCGTAGAGGTAGGAGTCGATGCTATTATCCGAGAGGTGCTGCTCCAGCCTCAGATAAGTTTTGTAGCGCTGTGTCAGTTGCTGTCTTGGTTCTAGACTCATTGCAAGGGAGTTTCTTACTATCTTTGCGCTACGAAGTTAGCCATTTGCAT
>CABQOJ010000232.1 GCA_902465775.1 uncultured Porphyromonas sp.
ATGAGAGGCCCCATGCCGACAGGGGTCGCATTGATGATGATCCACTTGTCCGCTATCAGCTCGGGCGTCAGCGCGCTATAGGATAGGATATGTGGAGCTTGCGGATCTCTACTGACCAGCGTACAGTCACGGCCGAGACGCTTGAGCGCCTGTGCCACCGCCTGCGCGGCGCCACCCGTCCCGAAGACGAGGGCATGCTGCTGCTCGGACGTGAGTAGTGGCTGGAGAGTCTCCACGACACCCTGCACATCCGTGTTGTAGCCGAAGAGACGCATCCGACCTCCCGCGCGGTCCACAACGATCGTATTGACAGCTCCCACATACTTTGCCTCAGTGTCTATCTCATCCAGATAGTTGCACACCTCTACCTTGTAGGGGCTCGTCACATTCAGCCCCACGATGGCGGGATTGGACTCCAGCCAAGGTCTCAGCGCCGAGAGGTCTTCCAGCTCCTGTAGTATATAGCGCGCATCGATCCCCTGAGAGTCAAAAAGGTCGTTGAAGTAGTCTGCCGAGAGCGAATGCCCCACGGGCTTACCTATCAGTGCGTAAATGCGTTGCATACTCTTATTCATTTATCTCTTTAAGCCTCTGCGGTATATAAGACGCAGATCCCGAGAGGCATCTCTTTGTAGTGCACCTCTCTAAAGCCCGCTCTACGGATCAGCGCCGTCATCGCCTCTCGCTGTGGCATCGCCTTGATAGACGCGGGGAGATAGCTGTAGGCCGATCGATCGTGAGCGCACAGCTGTCCGATCCTCGGGATCAAGTGCTTAGCATAGATGTTATAGCCCCGGAGCAATAGTCCCCCACGAGGTTCGCTCAGCTCCAGGATAGCGAGCCTCCCCCCAGGGCGTAAAATGCGCTGCATCTCTCGCAAGCCTTGTAGTGGATCCGAAAAGTTTCGAATACCCAGCGTGCAGGTCACCGCATCGACCGATTGCGAAGCTAGAGAGAGCTCTTGACAATTCTCCGCAGAGAGCGTCACCACAGGCGCCGAGTGGACAGCCCGCTGGATACGTTCGGCAGCCACCGCCAGCATACCCTCCGAGAGATCTACGCCAACGATCTCACGCACCGACGGCAAGTAGCGAGAGAGCATCAGGATCATATCCCCCGTACCGCAGGCCAGGTCAGCCACACGACGAGGCGCATAGTCCGCCAGATGCTCTATGACCTGCCAGCGCCAGGCCAGATCCATGCCGCCCGTCATGAGGCGATTCATCGAGTCATAGCGTCCAGCTATGCGGTCAAACATCTGTCGCACGTAGCGAGACTTACCATCTAGAGGTGAAGGCATAGTAAATAGAGAGATTAGAACCAGCGACTAAGGAGGTTGCACGCAGCCCCTCTAAGTCGCTGGTTCGTTTGTATAGTTATGGAGCCTCCTACTTCTTGAGGAAAGCTAGCAGATTGTTCTCGATACGCTTAGCCACATCTTGGGTCTGCTCCTTGACGAAGGTCTTGCCCGTGATGTGCTCGTAGAGCTCTATGTAGCGGTCGCTCACAGAGGCGGCATACTCAGGTGTGATGGTAGGCATCTTCTGTCCAGCCTTACCCTGGAAGCCCTGCTCGATGAGCCACTGACGGACGAACTCCTTCGAGAGCTGGCGCTGAGGCTCACCCTTAGCTTGGCGCTCCTCATAGCCCTCTAGGTAGAAGTAGCGAGAAGAGTCAGGCGTGTGGATCTCGTCGATCAGGATCACCTTGCCATCCTTCTTGCCAAACTCATACTTCGTGTCCACGAGGATCAGACCACGCTCACGAGCGATGCGCGTCCCCTCCTCAAAGAGCGTCTGCGTGTACTGCTCGATGACCTTGTAGTCCTCCTCCGAGATCAGTCCAGAGGCGATGATCTCCTCACGGCTAATGTTTTCGTCGTGCCCCTCGTCAGCCTTAGTTGTAGGCGTGATGATCGGGTGTGGGAGGCGCTCATTCTCCTTCAGCCCCTCGGGTAGTTGGATGCCACAGATTGTACGCTCGCCAGCCTGATAAGCACGCCATGCGCTACCAGCTATGTAGCCACGAACGATCATCTCCACCTTAAAGGGCTCGCAGCGATGTCCCACCGTAACCATCGGATCGGGAGTCGCTATCTTCCAGTTGGGCACGAGATGCGCTGTAGCGTCGAGCTGCTCAGCAGCTATTTGGTTGAGCACCTGACCCTTGTAGGGGATACCCTC
>CABQOJ010000233.1 GCA_902465775.1 uncultured Porphyromonas sp.
TGCGAAGTCTGTCAGAGCCTTTGCGACACATGCCGTCATGAGCGACCCCGCGACGAAGCGCATCGACCAGTCTGGTCTGACGGAGATGATCTTCACCGACTCAATACCTTACTCTAAGAAGAGTGAGAAGGTACGCATCATCAGCGTCGCCGAGCTCTTTGCCGAGTCTATCCGCCGAGTCTGTAGCCACGAGTCTATTAGCTCGCTCTACACCTTCTAGACGCACTCTATCTATAATAAGATACCCTAGCCTACTCACTGACGAGCGGGCTAGGGTATCTTCACATTTTCTATGTCGGGCGGGACAAACGGTCTCGTTCTAATCTCTTTTTTCGTACCTTTGCGTGCAACTGTAGGTATTTAGTATGACTAGACAAACGCTCCTCCGCATCTTGGTACTCAGCTGCTGGCTCCTGCTCACTAGTAGCTGTGCTGAGTATATGCGTATACAGAAATCCAAGGACCCCACGCTCCGCTACTCCTATGCCAAGAAGTACTACAACGAGGGGAAGTATAGCCGTGTGGCAGAGCTAATGGTTGATGTCCTACCTCACTACGAGGGTACGCAGGAGGGTGCTCAGGCGCTCTACATCATGGCCGACGCACTCCTACAGGACAAGCAAGAGTCTAGTGCCGCTGAGTACTTTCGCAGACTATACAGCAAGTACCCTCAGGACGCACGAGCCGCAGAGGCTCGCTACAAGACTGGGCTAGCGCTCTACCGCATAGCTCCCGACCCACGTCTGGACCAGTCTATCACCTACAGCGCGCTCAAGGAGCTACAAGGCTTCCTGGAGGCTTATCCTCAGAGTGAGCACCGCAAGGAGGTAGAGCAGATGCTCTTTGACCTACAGGACAACCTAGCTAAGAAGGAGCTGATCACAGCTGACCTATACTACAATCTCGGCACCTATATAGGTAACAACTATATCTCTGCCATCATCACGGCTCGCAATGCGCTCAAGGCTTATCCCTACACGAAGCATCGTGAGGATCTACTCTTTATCATCGTAGAGGCGTCCTACCAGCAAGCGATCAACAGTGTGGAGAGCAAGAAGCAAGGACGACTACGCGAGGTCATCGACGCATACTATAACTACGAAAACGCTTTCCCCAATGGGAAGCACCTCAAGCGGGCTAAGACTCTACGTGATCGTGCACAGCGTATGATCGTGAGCTAGACAATCTAGGACGCTCGCCCTAAAATCATCTCATACTAAGACCCCCAACTTCCGCATTATGACAACAAACAATAAGAAGCAGCCTGTACCACAGTCCACAATCACACGTTCACTCCCTGAGCTCTGGGAGCAGACAGGCAATATCTACGAGACCGTACGTATCATCTCCAAGCGCGCTAACCAGCTATCGGTAGAGATGCGCGACGAGATACGGGAGAAGATACAAGAGGTGACCAACTATCAGGACGCTCTCGACGAGACTCCTACAGAAAATAGTGAGCAGATCGAAGTTTCTAAGTACTACGAGCAGCTTCCCAAGCCAACGCTTGTAGCTACCACCGAGTTTCTCAATGGCGAGGTCTACTTCCGTCTCCCTAATGAAGAGTCGCAAGACTAAGTAGCGCAAACCCACACAATCGTACGCTTACTATGTGGCAACGCATACAGACTCTATACCTATTCCTCAGTGGGGTGACAGCAACCCTACTGCTACTCTTCACGCTCTTCTCTGTGAATCCTTCTGGTCAGGAGGTAATTTACGCAGCAAACTTCACGGGACTCATCGTCAATGGCTGGACGAGTATTAAGTACTTTAACTTAGTCACCTTCGTACTGACCTCTCTGGTGACGATTCTCTCCTTTGCGACCATCTTTCTCTACAAGCGGCGCAAGCTACAGATCCGTCTGACGATCATCGGGCTCCTCCTGATGGTGGCAGCTATCGTAGCCTTTGCCTATATGCTCTGGCAACAGGCTGATCTCCTGCAGGCGACTACTAAGGTGCAGGGCTGGATCGTACTACCCGTCATCAATCTACTGTGCCAGTATATGGCTATGCGCAATATCATCAAGGACGACATCCTCGTACGCGCCTCCAATAGGCTACGCTAGGACAGACTACCGCAGACGCTAAGAGCATTCCTCCATTCCCCCACCACTATTCATTCGCTTTCCTATG
>CABQOJ010000234.1 GCA_902465775.1 uncultured Porphyromonas sp.
GTACTAGTGCACATCGCCTAGTCACTGGGAAACTGGTGTGAGTCCAGTACAGAACCCGCTGCTGTAATTCTCGCCTTGGAGGAGGATCACATATCCACTGTCTTAGCTTCATAAGATGGGAAGGAGATTACTCCGAGCAGGGCTACGCTACACAGAGCATAGTCCCGACGAGATTAGTCAGAAGACCGACCCTAGCATACAGAGATCGTAAGGGATAAGACGAGGAGTGTCGCTAGAAGAGCGACAGTCGCACGAGAGATGGACTAAGCGTGGCAACCTACATTACTTTCGGGAATTGAAGTATGACAACAACTATCAAACAAATCATCAAGCGGGATGGGCTTCAGGAGCCGTTTACCCCGTCCAAGATTGAGAACGCCGTTCTCAAAGCCTACATCGCCACAGGTCAGACCGAGTGTCTCCAAGAGGCGAAGACCGTAACCATGGGCGTCCTCGGACGCATCGAGCAGGAGGTCATCTCTGTCGAGGAGGTACAAGACCTCGTCGAGAGCGAGCTTATGAAGGTGCAGCCTGAGGTGGCTAAGCGCTACATACTCTATCGCGAGTGGCGCAACACGGAGCGTCAGAAGAAGAGCGAGCTCAAGCGCAACCTCGACGGCATCGTAACCATCGACAGCAACGATGTCAATCTGAGCAATGCCAATATGAGTAGTCACACGCCCGCTGGGCAGATGATGACCTTCGCCTCTGAAGTCTCTAAGGACTACACCTACCGCTACCTGCTCCCCACGCAGTATGCTGAGGCGCACCGTCGCGGCGATATCCACATCCACGACCTCGACTACTACCCTACCAAGACGACCACCTGTATCCAGTACGACCTAGCGGATCTCTACGAGCGGGGCTTCCACACGAAGAATGGTAGCATCCGCACGCCTCAGAGCATACAGAGCTATGCCACGCTGGCGACAATCGTCTTCCAGACGAACCAAAACGAGCAGCATGGCGGACAGGCGATACCAGCCTTTGACTTCTTCATGGCTCCTGGTGTCTACAAGACTTTTCTCAAGCATATTGCCGACACGGCCCGCCTATTCCTCCACTGCCAGGGAGCTACAGACCTGCCCTCAGTGCGAGAGATACGAGAGCTGGCTGGTCAGCATCTAGATAGTATCGTCCCGACCTCGACGGCGGTGACGAATCTGTGTCAAGCTCTAAGCCAGCGGGTCAATAAGGAGATACCGCGCAAAGAGCTGGTCTACCTGATCAACCAAGCGCTCGAGCGCACCCGTCGTGACACGCATCAGGCGATGGAGGGCTTCATCCACAACCTCAACACGATGCACTCGCGTGGTGGCAATCAGGTCGTCTTCAGCTCGATCAACTATGGTACCGATACCTCGGCCGAGGGACGTATGGTCATTGAGGAGCTAATGAAAGCGACTACCGAAGGTCTAGGCGTAGGTGGCGAAGTGCCAGTCTTCCCAATACAGATCTTTAAGGTCAAGGAGGGTGTCAACTACTCCGAGGCGGACTTCGACCGTGCGATGAAAGACTTCGACCGTGCTGTGGCTGGGGAGATAGAGTTCGAGACGCCAAACTTTGACCTCTTCCTGAAGGCTTGCGAGACAACAGCGAAGGCGCTTTTCCCCAACTTTGTCTTCCTCGACACCCCCTTCAATCATAGTGATGAGTGGGATGCGGAAGACCCGTTCCGCTACCGTCATGAGCTAGCCACAATGGGATGCCGTACGCGTGTCTTCGAGAATATCAATGGGGCACGCACCTCGATCGGTCGTGGCAATCTCTCCTTTACGACGATCAATCTACCTCGCCTAGCCATCGAAGCAATGCGCTATGCTAAGGAGCAGATGGGTACAAAGGAGGATCTAGGCAAGATGCGCAGTATAGCGATCAATAAGCTCTACACTTCAATTCGGGAAATGGCTCAGCTCGTGGGCGAACAACTACACACCCGCTACGAATTTCAGGCGACAGCCTTGGCGCGTCAGTTCCCCTTCATGATGGGCAATGATGTTTGGAAGGGCGGTGGTGCCCTGCGTCCCAACGATCCTGTCGGTCACGTGATAGACAGCGGTACACTCGGCATCGGCTTCATCGGTGGGCACAACGCTATGTGCGCCATCTACGGTGAGG
>CABQOJ010000235.1 GCA_902465775.1 uncultured Porphyromonas sp.
GTATGCCCGAGTAGAGTGCGCCAGCTATAATGCCTTTGCCACCAAACTTCATACCCTCTATGGTCATCACTTCAAGTGCCTGTCCTGTGCGTCCTGTCGCAAGTGAATGTATGGGATAGTCCTTCGCCGTTTTGTCAGAGCTGAGGGCGAACTTTATCGCTGCGCCCACATTGCTGGCCGACTCCCAGTATGGCTCACCCGCTACGAGCTTAGGAAGCGTCTTCTCCACAGGCATTAGATAGGTTGCTCCCGCTCTAGGGCTTGCCCACTCGTCAAAGGTAAAGGTGATCTCGTGGGTCTCCATATCGCCCAATGGATTGGGCTCGGGAGTCGGGACCGTGTCCGGCTTGTTGGGATCCGGCTTGTTAGGATCCGGTTTGTTAGGATCCGGCTTATAGGTGCCGTTTTCGATGGCGATACGCTTAGCCTTGATAGGGTCTTCGCCACTGCAACTCATCGTCATGAGGAGTGACAAGGCAAAGAGCAGACCGAGGGTCCAATAGGTTCGTTTCATACCGTACTGAGTTTACACTTAGATGGGGGCAAAGGTAATTATTTCCACTTACATAGCCAGGTATCTGCAGATTGCTGGCGCCAAGATTGTCCTAGCTCAGATATTATTGTTATCTTTGCGAGAGAATCGTGTGAGCCACCGCTCGCGCTAGAGGGGCGGGGGCTTAGCACACCCGATGTATGACGACTAACGTATTTAATTTCACATAGAATGAAAAGAGACCAAGAAATCTTTGATCTGATCGAACAGGAGCATCAGCGCCAGCAAAAGGGCATTGAGCTGATCGCCTCTGAGAACTTTGTCAGCGACCAGGTCATGCAAGCTATGGGTAGCTGTATGACCAATAAGTACGCTGAGGGATACCCCGGCAAGCGTTACTACGGCGGCTGCGAGGTAGTGGACAAGTCTGAGAACCTAGCTATAGAGCGTATCAAGAAGCTCTTTGGCGCGGAGTATGCAAACGTGCAACCTCACTCAGGTGCTCAGGCAAACATGGCAGTCCTCTTCACCTGCCTCAAGCCGGGCGACACTTTCATGGGTCTAAACCTAGACCACGGTGGCCACCTCTCACACGGTTCGCCTGTTAATAGCTCTGGTACGCTCTACCATCCCATCGGCTACAACGTAAGCAAGGAGACTGGTACGGTCGACTACGACGAGATGGAGCAGCTAGCTCGCCAGCACAAGCCTAAGCTCATCATCGCTGGTGGCTCGGCTTACTGCCGCGAGTGGGACTACGCACGCTTCCGCAAGGTAGCTGACGAGATCGGTGCTATCTTTATGGTCGATATGGCTCACCCCGCCGGACTGATCGCTGCTGGTCTACTCGACAACCCTGTCAAGTATGCTCACATCGTCACCTCTACGACACACAAGACCCTACGTGGTCCTCGTGGTGGTATCATCCTCATGGGTAAGGACTTTGAGAATCCTTGGGGTCTCAAGACACCTAAGGGCGCTGTCAAGATGATGTCTCAGCTACTCAACTCGGCTGTCTTCCCCGGCATCCAGGGTGGTCCGCTAGAGCATGTCATCGCTGCTAAGGCTGTTGCCTTTGGCGAGGCTCTTGATCCTTCATTTAAGGAGTATCAGAAGCAGGTGATGAAGAATGCTAAGGCGCTTGGCGAGGCTTTCGTCAAGATGGGCTACAACTGTATCTCTGGCGGTACGGACAATCACTGTCTCCTCATCGACCTACGCTCTAAGTACCCCGACCTAACGGGTAAGGTAGCTGAGAACGCACTCGTACGTGCTGACATCACGGTCAATAAGAACATGGTTCCCTTCGACTCACGCTCTGCATTCCAGACCTCTGGTATCCGTGTGGGTACGCCCGCTATCACGACGCGTGGTGTCAAGGAGGACAAGATGGCATACATCGTCGAGCTCATCGACCGCGTACTGCGCGATCCTGAGAACGAGGCTGAGATAGCTAAGGTTCGTAAGGAGGTCAACGAGATGATGTCTCCACTACCTATCTTCGCTTGGTAAGATAAACTCAAAAGAGGCCTAGCCTCTTAACCTGATAGAGACTGAATGCAGGGGGGACGCACGCTTAGACTTCTAAGGAG
>CABQOJ010000236.1 GCA_902465775.1 uncultured Porphyromonas sp.
GGCGTGTCGTGCTAAACTCCTCTTCGTAGACCCAGTCGGTGGTACCGTTGATCACTTCATTGCGCTTACCATCCGTGGTGACCTGTACCTCAGAGTTGAAGTCAAACTTCTTGATGAAGATATTGTTGTCCCTGACGAAAGCGACCATCCGCCCATCAGGACTAAAGGTAGGAATCATAATGTCGCCCTCGGTGAGTGGCTCGCAAAGGTTACGGCGCACATCGTAGTGGGTGGCACGTAGCGTGTAGGAGCGCCGGTAGATCGGCTTGATGTCGGTATAGATCAGGATATGATGTCCCGAGGGTGCTATATCGTAGTCCCAGATCGCCTTGATGTCGCACTCACGCGCCTTGGCAATGTCAAAGAGCGTATCGACAGCCCGCCCCGTAGCGTACTCGTACTTGACGATGCGCTGGTAGTCGTCGCTGATGAGCGTGTAGTGCTTGCCGTCGGGTAGAGAGCGAAAGCCGTTTCCAGCGCCACGAGCTGCAAAAGCGCCTGAGGTGACCTCTGGTAAAGTGATCTCACGCTGCTGCTGGGCAACGAGCGTGAGCGAGCAGAGGAGTGCGAGGGTGGTAAAGAGTGTGCGGATACGCATGGGGAAGAGGTTAGGGATTAGAAGTTAGAGATTAGAGGTTAGAAGTTAGAGGCAAGGCCACAGCGTAGACCCTGAGCGAGGGTCTACGCTATAGCGATATATCGTGCAGGGTTACTTGCGCTTGAAAGTGAGGCTGGGCTGACCCGAAGCATCGTGCGTAGAGTAGAGCATGAGCTTGTTCGAGCCACTCATACGGAAGGTCTTAGCCTCCTGCAGTGCTGCTAGGAAGATACGCTCGTACATCATATTGCTGCAGGCCATACGAGTCGCCATGATGTCACCGATCTTGATGCGACCGTCAGAGTAGACGAAGCACTCGCCACCGTAACTGTTGCAGGCCGCTTGCCCATAGATGCGAGCTTTGCTGATGCTGATAGAGGCTGTCTGACGGGCTTCGTCATTGATCTTGATACCGTCCATGTGGGTGAGTTCCCAAGAGCTACCTTCGAGTGTGGCTAGATTGACCTTGCTACTGGTCTTACAGGTACCGCAGCTGACGCATAGCAGGGAGGTCAGCAGGAGTAGTGCTACAAAATAAAATCTCTTCATAGTGATTCGTTTGCTATTGGTTATTCATTAGTATTGTGATAGAGACAGATGCTCTACCGATATGGGTGTGTCAAAGAATATAGAAGCCGTACGAGAGAAGCGCTCCGTCTGCTCCGTCGTGTAGTAGCGTGTCGTGCCACCACGCGTCAGCTGAGCCGCCATCTCGGGGTGGCGTACGAGGTACTCCTCGAGAGACTTAGCCACCAGTTCGCCCTGAGCCACTACCTTGATCGAGGGGGTGAGCAGGCGCTGTATCTTAGGCATCAGAATAGGGTAGTGGGTGCAGCCGAGGATGATCGTGTCGATCTTCTCGTCTTTTGCTAAGAGACGCTCCAAATGCTTGCGCACGAAGAAGTCGGTCCCTGGACTATCACTCTCACCCGTCTCGACGATCGGCACCCAAAGCGGGCAAGCCTCCTGTACGACCGTCACGTCGGGGTAGAGCTTGTGTATCTCGGCTACATAGCTCTCGCTAGAGACGGTGCCCTCAGTGGCGAGGATACCCACATGCTTGGTGCCCGTAAGTGTGTCGATGCACTCGACCGTCGGGCGAATGATCCCCAGCACACGACGACGCATGGAGCCTCCGTCGAGCTTGGGCAGATCCTCTTGCTGTATCTGTCGGAGCGCCTTCGCTGAGGCAGTATTGCAGGCGAGGATGACTAGTGGACAGCCTAGGTCAAAGAGCCTCTCGACCGCCTCTTTAGTAAACTGGTAGACGACGCGCATCGACCGCGAACCGTAAGGCGAACGCGCATTGTCGCCAAGATAAACGAAGTCGTACTGAGGCAATTGCTCCTGCAGTTTACGTAGGATCGTCAATCCTCCGTACCCTGAGTCAAATACCCCGATGGGACCCTCTATCTGTTGCATCGATTGTACTATAGTTTATAGTGTCTAGCTTGGGAAATGGGAGCAACTCTCGCAACTCC
>CABQOJ010000237.1 GCA_902465775.1 uncultured Porphyromonas sp.
GCACCCAGTACCGGTCAACTATATTCCGTATCACATTGAGTTCACCGTAAAGCAACGGGGCGGTAACTTAAGCCAAGTCGTGCACGCCTTGCAGTACCCCAATAGGTATGTCACGGGCGAACGCTCTCAGGGCTTCCGCAATGGCAGGGAGCAGTACGTAGACAAGGATGGTAATATGACACCCGTCTACGCTGACTTTAGGTATCACTCCACAATTGGCATCTTCGGCAAGTATCAGGGAGAAAAGAGAATCTCTCCTCAGATCAACGAGGTGAACTTTAAGATCACAACTGTGGTTCCTAGAGAAGGTGAGCGCATCGGCTCTCCAGTGGATCCTATGACGGGTTGGACTAAGACTGATCACACATCCAACCAGCTCATCTCTCCACAATTCATCATCGCCAGCCAACATGGTATGACTTTATACTCTTTCCAAATGCCGGAGGATGTGCCCAGCACCATGAGTCGTGAGAGTAGGTTCTCCTCGCAGATGTTTTCAGCTGAAGCTCCTTACTACGGTCCATTGTCTAGCAGATTTTGGGGTGCTCATTATCCTTATACCGACCCAGCAAACTACGATGATGGCACTTCCGCTTACCAAGGAGGAACGGCTAAAACACAAAACATGGCAGCGTACTATTGGGACGCCCAGACGCGATGCTTCGATTACTTTGAGGGTGAGTTTGGTACTAATGGCACCTATAGAGAGTTCTATAACATAACAGGTAATTATCCAGGACCCTACTCTGGGTCATGGCGTACCATTTACAAAGACTTCAAGTATCAAGGTCGGTGGCGTATCCCTACCTCTGCTGAGATGAAGCTTATTGACGAGATGCAGATTGATAAGAAAACGGAGATCGAGGGCTTGCTCTTTGGCTCCTACTACTGGGTCGCAGAGAAAGGGATGGTGTATGACTTCCTAGAACATAAGGTCATCACATTTGAGGAAATGGTCAATAAACGAGGTCGCGCTAATTCGTACGAAGATGGTTTCCCCGCAGTCTATGTCCGCCCCATCTTTGACACATATATGTATGACGAGCAGTAATCCAATTCTTATGAAGCGAAGAGTATATCTTTATTATATAGCCCTGCCACTGCTCCTGCTACTCGCAGGGTGTGCCCGAGAGCCGATGGATAGCATGCTCATACCAGAGGGTAAGGTGGGAGACTCGATCACGCTGACCCTAGGGCTACACGCTGATGATCTGCGTGAACTAGCACTCAGGAGTGAATCCATCAACGATAACGAGGTCGAGAAGATCTCCTCGCTACGCATATTAGTCTTTGACGAGAATCAGCAGTTTCTCTACTCGACAGACGCTGTGCTAGGAGACCCCACCTCAGCTGCTAGTCTAGCGAATGACGCCTTCCTGCCTGATGGTGAAAAAGGCTCTATCACGATGATCAAGAGCTTTAAGGCAACCTTTATACAGAGTGACAAGCCGCGATACTTACACTTCGTGGCTAATTACGACTGGACGGGACAAACGCAGGATTACTACCTCGTGGGCAACTCGGCAGGAGCGATTATACCAAAGCTGACGACAAGCATTGAGTCAGCCAATGGTAATAACGATAAGACCAAAGCCTTCGACCCGATGTGGGCACAGGTCAAGCTAAATAAGTTAGACGGTCAGTCGCTACAAGGCAAGGTGATCAAGCTCCTACGCTGTCATGCCAAAGTCACGGTAGTCAATAACGCTCCAGCAACGGATGGCTTCACGCTGACAGGCTTCACCGCTTGCAATGTACATAAGAGCGGCACGGTAGCTCCCTTTGTGATGGACAACTACGCCTTTGCCTTTCCCTATGCACCGACCAAGGCGACGATCCCTCCCGATGTAGAGATCATCCCCAACGATATCCCAGAGCATATGGTCCCAGCGGATGCTGAGTTTAGACTATTTGAGCATCAAAACGATGGGAATAAGAAGGTCTTTCTGATCATTCAGGGAGAGAAGCGGCTTAAGAATGGAAACACTGCGACTCGATACTACAAGGTAGACTTCGTTGCCAAGCGAAATAAGGAGAATATCGTCAGCGACCGCGTCCTCCCGATCATCCGC
>CABQOJ010000238.1 GCA_902465775.1 uncultured Porphyromonas sp.
GGGTGGAGCTATCATCCTGATCACACACCCCTTTCGCATTGGCGACTACATTGTTTACCAAGATGTCGAGGGTACGGTACAGGATATCGGTATCTTCCACACCTCTATCACCACTACGGACAATACAAAGATCTACCTGCCTAATGGTAATCTGAGCACCAATATCATCAAGAACACCTCCGAGATGCCTAATAGACGGTGTCAGTGGAAGTTTCTCGTGGACTACGATGTGCCTTTTGAGCGGGCCAAGGGGATCCTCCTCACGGAGCTTCTCAAGGATCCGCGCGTGCTAACAGATCAAGGGGTGCTAGCCGTCATCTCTGACATGACGGAGAGCAACTATACGATCATGATCCGCGTGTGGTGTACCAATGACAATATGTGGGATCTCTTCTGGGACTTCAATGGTAGAGCCACCGAGCTCTTTGCGGGCGAAGGCTTTCCACGTCCATACTCCAAGGTTGAGCTACGTAATAGCACTCCATATAATAATAAGGAGACCAAGTCTGACGACTAGTCTCTTGTGTCTCGCTTTTTAACTCTATTCATCGGCTCCTAGAGAGCCCTTGTCTGATTCGTATGAATATATCTTTCAACTGGTTACAGCAATACCTACCTCGTCTAGAGGGTTATAATCCAAATGAAGTGGCGGAGACGCTCACAGCCATCGGTCTTGAGGTGGCTGGCGTCGAGCAGACGGAGTCTGTACGAGGCGGTCTGCGTGGTGTCGTCATAGGACGCACGCTCACTTGCATCCCCCACCCTAACTCCGACCACCTGCACGTCTGCACGGTCGATCTCGGCGAGGAGGAGCCTGTGCAGATCGTCTGTGGAGCGCCCAATGTGGCTGCTGGTCAGACGGTCGTTGTCGCTACTGTCGGGACCACCCTATACGGACCCGATGGCGAGCCTTTTAAGATCAAAAAGTCCAAGCTACGTGGCGAGCCTAGCATGGGTATGATTTGCTCGCAAGTGGAGATAGGTATGGGCTCTGACAGCTCTGGCATCTGGGTGCTAGAGGATGAGACGGTGCGGCCTGGGACACCTGCGGCTGACTACTTTGACCTAGCCAGTGACACCGTCATAGAGATAGACATAACGCCTAACCGTGTCGACGCGACCTCGCACTATGGCGTGGCGCGCGACCTGGCGGCTTACTACTCCTATCGTGAGGGTCAGGTAATCCGTGCGGAGCGTCCTACCCTGACGAAGCCTCAGTCGGTTGATGCGAAGGCTCCTGCCATACAGGTTGAGATGGAGGTCTCCGCTGAGGATTGCCCTCGCTACCAAGGGGTGACGATACGTGGGCTGAAGTGTGTCGAGAGCCCAGACTGGCTCAAGGAGCGACTCCAAAGCATCGGCCAGCGTCCTATCAATGCGGTGGTTGATGTGACTAACTTCGTCTTACACGAGATTGGGCAACCGCTACACGCTTTTGACGCTCAGAAGATCGCTGGCGGGAAGCTTCGCATAGCTCATCTACCTGCTGGCACGCCTTTTACCACCTTGGATGGTGTAGAGCATAAGCTCACAGGCATGGAGAATATGATCTGCGACAGCCAGCTCACACCGCTTTGCATCGGTGGCGTGATGGGCGGACTGGACTCGGGCGTGACGATGGAGACGACAGACATATTTATAGAGGCGGCCAACTTCAATCCGACGATCACACGCCGCGCTGCTAGAAGTCACGGGCTGAGCACCGATTCCTCTTTTCGCTTCGAGCGTGGACTAGATCCCGAGGCGACTGACTGGGCGCTCCAGCGTGCTGTTTCGCTCATTCTGGAGATCTGCGGAGGCACCATAGCAGGTGAGACGGTGGATCACTATCGTATGCACCTGGATCCAGTAGAGTTGACGATCTCTACGGACTATGTCTCTCGGGCTATCGGTCGTGATCTGACGGCAGAGCAACTACAGCTCATCTTAGACGCTCTAGAGATGTCGCCTAAGGCTGTGGAGGGTAGAGCTTTTGCCATCTCTGTGCCTCGCTATCGCTACGATGTGACACGCCCAGTGGATGTCGTCGAGGAGGTACTGCGCATCTACGGCTACAATGCCGTCCCGC
>CABQOJ010000239.1 GCA_902465775.1 uncultured Porphyromonas sp.
CATCAGTGTCGGCCACCAGCATGCGGTGTGTCGTACGCTCCGAGATGACCGTCACACTCTTGATATCCTCCATCAGCTCGACAGCACGGCGCATCGTCGTAAAGGGCTCGTGCTGTACCAGCTGCATACCTTGCGAATTGTAGATCAATGTGTAGCCTGCAATGCCCGTACTGCTCTGATAAGCTCGGCTGAAGCCTCCATCGATGATCATCAGCTTACCACCCGCAGCGATAGGCTTCTCACCCTTGGCAACCTTGACGGGGACATGCCCGTTAATCACGTGGCAGTCTTCGCCCTCTAGACCAAACTCACGGAGGATCATCTCAATGGTCTCCAGATCTTGGCGATACTTAAAGTAGTAGCCCTTCGTCTCCGTATGGGTCTTCTTGTCAGCGACGAAGTAGCGCTCGAAAGTGGTCATGGCGGACTTGTCAAAGAGTGGCGAGTCGGGACCGCACCAGAGATAGAAGATATAGTCCACAGCAGCCTCGTGCTTCGGATGAGCATGCCTAGAGGGATGCGCCAGACGCACCACACGATCTATCTCATCTAGCAGAGCGCGTCCACGTAAGGGCTGCGAGTCCAGGACACGCACCGCCTTGAGCTGACCCGAAGCGTCTAGAGGCATCGAGGCGTGGTAGAGTAGATTACCATTGCATACGAGGTACATGCTACCCAGTCGATAGAACGCGTCTATATGCGTGTGGAGCCGCTCACTTGTGGCGAAGGAGCGACGCAACCGATCCATCACCTCCTCCTCTTGGGGGGTGAGACGATAGGGGTCCTTAGGATCGATCGTCGGGAAGTTCATATCCAGCATCTCATGCACCCCGTAGTCCTCGTTGGGATTGGTATGTGAGAGGTCTACCGTGCCCGCCTCAAAGTCTATCTTGTGCAGGAGGTCACGCTCCTGCATCTGCCACTCAGGATGGCGAGCGATCAACTGATGCTCCAGCTTGAACTGAATAATGCTGATCGCCTTGTGCATCTGGCTAATCAGGTAAATGCCTTTATCGTCATAGGCAACATCAGAGTCGCCCAGCTTAGGCTTGAAGTAGGTACATGGATCACCAGCGTAGACTTCACTCGCTAAGCGGGAGAGTGGCATGAGGTTGATCCCGTAACCATCCTCGATGGTGTCCAGATTGGCATAGCGCAGAGCAATACGTATGACACAGGCGATGCAGGCGTCATTGCCCGCCGCAGCGCCCATCCAGAGCATATCGTGATTGCCCCACTGTATATCCACATTGTGGTAGTCTAGGAGCGTGTCCATGATGTACTGAGCTCCAGGACCACGGTCGTAGATGTCGCCGACGATGTGCAGACGATCAATGACGAGTTGCTTGATCGTCGCTGAGATAGCGCAGATGAAGTCCTCAGCCTTGCCCGTGGAGATGATTGTGGAGATGATGCTAGAGATGTAAGCCGACTTGTTGGGGTTGACTCCGTCCTCGTGTAGTAGCTCCTGGATAATGTAGCTATACTGTGGCGGAAGCGCCTTGCGCACCTTCGAGCGGGTGTACTTCTCCCCCACCTTACGGCACACCTTGACAAGGCGATTGAGCGTCACCTTGTACCACTCCTCATCAATTTCGCCCGCCTCGTGGAGCTGCTCCAGCTTAGCCTGAGGATAGTAGATCAGCGTAGCTAGCTCACGCATCTGTAGCTCCATCATCTGGCCAGCGAAGACCTCACGTATCTTACGCATCACACTACCAGAGGCATTCTTCAGCACATGGTCAAAGGCCTCATGCTCACCGTGCACGTCTGCGAGAAAGTGCTCCGTACCCTTCGGAAGGCTCAGGATCGCCTGCAGATTGATAATCTCTGTAGAGACCTCGGCCGAGTTACGAAATTGGTTGGAGAGGAGCTGGAGGTATCTCAAGTCATCCTTCGCAGCCTGTAGGTCAGTCTTGTCTTGCATCATGTCTATCTATAGGTCTAGGTATATACCACGCCCCAAAGTTACTAAATAAAAGAAGATCGCGAGCAGTGACACGGTTTTTGTTCCGTACATTCCACCCGCTAATGCAATTTCTCAAGAATGATGTTTTTGATGACTTCA
>CABQOJ010000240.1 GCA_902465775.1 uncultured Porphyromonas sp.
CCCTACCCTATGGTCGCAAGCAGGAGTATGAGGCGGACAAGATCGGCATGGTCTTCATGGCAATGGCGGGCTACGATCCAGCAGCCGCAGTGACGCTTTGGCAGAAGATGGCACAGCAGGGGCAGAAGTCGCCCGAGTTCCTCAGCACCCACCCGAGCGATCAGAACCGTATCCGTGCCATTCAGGAGTTCCTCCCCGAGGCACGACAGTACTACAGTGGTCCTGGGGTTATGTCGCAAGGGCCTAAGGTACAGCTCAAGTCGCTCCACAAGAAGGGCAGCAGTCAAACGGCTAGCCAGCTGAGAGACAGCGGGAGCTCTTCGTCTGCTAAGCAGCAGGACGGGGGAGGCTTTCACTATGAGCCTGTCGGTCGCTAATGAACATGTGGGAGCGAGGCTTTGTCCACTACTATTACGGTACGGGCAAGGGTAAGAGCACCGCAGCTGTGGGGCTGGCGATACGCACGCTGGGTCACGGCGGGCGAGTCTACATCGGGCAGTTTATCAAGACGATGCGCTACGGTGATGTGCTCTTTCTGGAGCAGCATACGAAGCGTGAGGAGTGTGCCGTCGAACTGTACGGGGCGATGTACGGTGGGACGGGTTGCCTGATAGACCATGCGGCTAGTCCTCAAGATGTGCAGGCTGCCGAGCAAGGGCTGGCACGAGCTATCGAGCAGATGTGCTCAGGACGGTACGACTTAGTCATTTGGGATGAGGTCTCAATGGCTGTCGGCTTGGGCTTGCTCAGGGTCGAGGCGCTCATTGATGCTATAAAAAAACGCCCCGATGCGTGCGAACTGGTACTCACGGGACGACACTACTGTGAAGAGCTGCTGCCATATTGCCAGCTTGTCACTAACTTTGCAGAGGTCAAGCACTATTACCACGAGGGAGTCCTCTCTCGTACTGGAATCGAGCATTGACCCGCTTAGCTTTTAATTCATATGATACGTATCACACAATACATTTTACCGCTACTCCTCGGACTCTCGTTGCTCTCCTGCAATAAGGAGCAGCAGAGCCAGCAGACGGCTCAGGGAGAAGAGGAGACACCCCGCGTGGCTACCCCCTTTGAGGCGGATAGCGCTTACAACTTTGTGGCCAAGCAGGTCGCTTTCGGGCCGCGCATTCCTGGTTCTGAGGGGCATACCGCTTGTCTCGCCTGGATGAAAGAGCGACTGACACAGTATGGCGCGACGGTCGTGGAGCAGAGCTTCGAGGCGACAGCGCATGACGGGACAAAGCTCCCGCTGACCAATCTGATTGCTTCGTACAATCCCGAAGCCTCGCAACGAATCCTCCTGATGGCGCACTGGGACACACGTCCCTGGGCGGACAAAGATCCTAACCCTGCTAATCATACGCAGCCGATCCTCGGCGCTGACGATGGAGGTAGCGGTGTAGGCGTCCTGCTTGAAGTGGCTCGGCTACTGGGCAGTGTCGCAGCGCCTCAGACGATTGGGGTGGACATCGTGCTCTTCGACGGAGAGGACTACGGCTCCTACTCCAACGAGGAGAGCTGGTGCCTAGGCTCTACTCACTGGAGCAAGAACCCGCACGTGGCTGGCTACCAAGCGATGGGTGGCATCCTGCTAGACATGGTCGGAGGGCGCGATGCGACCTTCTACTGGGAGTACTTCTCCAAGAGCTACGCCCCGCAGCTTCTTACGAAGGTGTGGAGCAAAGCGGCCGAGCTAGGCTACGGATCTTACTTTCACCAAGCTGACGGCGGGGGCTTGACCGACGACCATGTGCCAGTCATTCGCAATCTTGGCATCCCCAGCATTGACATTGTCAACTATGATCCTCAGAGCGAGGAGGGTTTTGCCCCTTATTGGCACACACTTCAAGACAACATGAGCAACATCTCGGCGGAGACGCTGGGTGCTGTCGGACATACCGTCATGGCAGTGCTCAAAGATCTAGATGCTCAACACTGATTAGCTTCCTAAACTTATGACTATAGACGAACGGCAAGAGGAACTTATCTCACAGTTTGAACTGGTGGACGACTGGATGGATCGCTACCAAATGATCATCGATCTGGGCGACCAGCTGGAGC
>CABQOJ010000241.1 GCA_902465775.1 uncultured Porphyromonas sp.
CTTGGAACTAAAAAGTTCCAAGAGGGGAACTACTTTTGGAACTCGTATGTACTACTAAGTCAGCACGATACGAGTAGCCTTTTATCAGGGCTGGCGGACTACTCGTTATGGGTGAGACGGAAAACGAAGAGGTCGCACAGGAACTACGGCGATGTAGTCTCCTGTGCGACCTAACTCTGAGGGTGAGCTACTGACGAGTGCAGTAGTCTCTATGTGGTGAGGGCTTACTAGCTCAGCCCCTCGATCTGACCATCGATGATGTCCATATGAACGGCCTGTGGCTCCTTGGGCAGGCCTGGCATACGCATGATGCTACCCATGATGACGACGATCATCTCGGCGCCGCTGTTGAGGACGATATCCTCGACCTTCATATCAAAGCCTCGCATGTCGCCATATCCCTTGGGATCTGCCGAGAAGGAGTACTGCGTCTTGGCGATGCAGATAGGGTAGCGCTCCATGTTGAGCTCGTGGATGCGAACAAGCTTCTTCTCCGCCTTGCTACTATAGGTAACGTTGGCAGCACCATAGATGCGCTTAGCAATGTGCTCCACCTTTGTCTTGACAGGCTCACTGAGCTCGTAGACGTGATCGATAGGCTCTGAGGGGTGCTCCTCGATGGTCTTGACGACCAGCTCAGCCAGCTCGGTAGCACCCTTGCCACCCTCGCTGTAAGCGTTGTTGATCGCAAAGCCGCAGCCTAGGACCTGCTCGCAGTGATTGCGTACGATCTCGATCTCCTCGTCGGTGTCGGTAGCGTAGCGGTTGAAGGCGACGACCACCGTCTGCCCGAAGTTGTGCAAGTTGTGCACGTGACGGTCTAGATTCGCAAGACCCTTACGGACTCCCTCTATATCCTTCTCGTAGATTTGCTTTTCGTGGACATCGCCGTGCATCTTAAGACCAGCGAGGGTAGCGACGATGACCGTTAGTTTAGGCTTTATGCCTGCTACTTGGCACTTGATGTCGAGGAACTTCTCCGCACCGAGGTCGGCACCGAAGCCGGCCTCCGTGATCGTGTAGTCGCAGCAAGACATGGCCATCTTCGTAGCGATGATGGAGTTACATCCGTGGGCAATGTTGGCAAAGGGGCCTCCGTGGATGAAGGCGGGGGTGCCTTCGGTGGTCTGGACGAGGTTCGGCTTGATCGCATCCTTTAGCAGGATAGTGATAGCGCCACCGATGCCCAGGTCCTTGACATGAAACGGCTCCTTAGCCTTGGTATAGCCGAGGAGGATGTTGTCGATACGACGACGCAGGTCGTCTAGGTCTGAAGCGAGGCAAAGGATCGCCATGATCTCACTCGCAGGGGTGATGTCAAAGCCAGTCTCCGTGGGGACGCCATTGCCGACACCCCCGAGGCCCGTGATGCAGTTGCGCAGGGAGCGATCGTTGACGTCGAGGACGCGCTTCCAGAGCACCTCGGAGAGTCCCTCGCAGCTATTCCTATTCTGATAGATATAGTTGTCCAGGAGCGCGGTGATCATGTTGTGCGCTGAGGTGATGGCGTGAAAGTCGCCCGTGAAGTGGAGGTTGATGTTCTCCATCGGGAGCACCTGAGCGTAACCACCACCAGCGGCACCACCCTTCATACCGAAGCAGGGACCTAGGGAAGGCTCGCGAAGCGCTACAGCAGCACTCTTACCGATCTTGTTAAGCCCGAGGGCTAGACCGATAGAGACGGTGGTCTTACCGACACCAGCCTTGGTCGGCGTGATGGCGGTCACGAGGATGAGGTTACTCTGAGCTACCTTGTCGGGGTCTATCCGATCAAGGGAGACCTTGCCGATGTAGTGGCCGTAAGGCTCTAGTTCACTGTCTGTGATGTTTAGCTGGTGAGCGATCTCTTCAATAGGCTTGAGCTCACACTCACGAGCTATCTGAATATCTGATTTCATTGTAGTACTATGTTAGTGTATAAGGAAAAAGGCACCCTCTACAGAGTCGGGTAGACCACTATAGACGACGCCCTAGCGAAACAAGATAAGAGCCGAAAGCCGGACTCGAACCGGCGACCTACTCATTACGAATG
>CABQOJ010000242.1 GCA_902465775.1 uncultured Porphyromonas sp.
GAAGTTTCATTTCATTCTTCCGAACTTTTATTTCGCCCCTCCGTGGAGAAAATCCCTTTTCCACCGAGCTATTCGCAAATTCCTCCGTAGAAACCCGGATCCCTCAGGCATGTCGGAGAGATTAGAGTGGATCTCTAGTGCTGTTTAGCCAAGCACGATTCATGTCTTTTTGCTTATCTGCTTTCTCTGTTTCTGAGAGCCAGATCATCGGGCATCAGCCCTGTTACGGACAGCTGATGATTTGCTCTATCTATTGAGAAAAGCGTATATTTGCGCTGTGATTGGTTCGTCCTCTCTTGATTTATACTCTCTAGAGGTCTCCAAACCATTACCGAACTAGCGTAATCAACACAAAAACTTATAGGCGATATTATGAGAAAACTAATGACCGTCCTTCTGCTCGTAGCGGCAGTTATCGTGGGCTATCTAGCAGTCATGAGCATCTTGACACCAGAACGATTCTCCCAGATTCGTGTCGCTCGTGAGGCTCCTATCCAAGAACGTCTGAAGCAGGTAGCTCTTGTGGAGAATGCTTTCCACGATGTCTACAACCGCTATGCTCCTGTAGATGAGCTTCGTCAATTCCTCACTGATGGGAAGTTCTTTTACGTCCGCTCTGAGGGCGACTACACAGACGCTATGCGTGATGCTGGTATGAATGAGCGTCAGGCTGCTGCTAAGGGGCTGATCGTACGTGACACCGTATGGGTAAGCGCACGCGACTCACTACTCAAGGGTGGCATGACGCCTGAGGAATTTCTACAGGTACCTGGCTTCCCCGAGTCTATCATAGAGATCGACACTGCATCTGTCGCTCAGGAGATCGGTGATGATGTCGTGATGGTGCCTGTCTTCCGCACGGCTGTACCTCTATCAGTCTACCTGGCTGATCAGGATCATCGACTCCTCAACACAGCTATCAAGGATGCCGAGGCTCGCTATCAGGGCACGGGATATCCTGGTCTAGCTCTAGGCTCTCTCAAGGAGGTCAAGAGCACTGGCAACTGGGAGTAGTCCCCTCCCTTTGGGAAACTCTCTGTTCCTACCGCCACACCGTTAGATACTGTGACACGGTTCTACAGATTCAAGCAATAGACTTCGAGTACAGTCTGCAGACTCTTATCTCGCTCCTCGTATGAGGACAAAAGAATTGCAGAGCTTGAAGTCTGTTGCTTGACTCTATATTATATATAGCTAATATGCAGCAGCCTCCAGCACTCCCTACAGATACATTAGCATCTGCAGTCCCATCGCTCGCATTGCGACTGACTGCAGATGGCTTTGTCTATCTATATGGTCTCTCGGACGAAGAGAGCGCGGCGGGTGCACAGGATGGCTATCAGACGAGGAGGCAGAGCCAGTTCGTGCCAATAGACTGGTCTCGTGTCTCTGCACTCTGGGGAGACATTATCGCACAGCACCCTCTCCTCAGTGACCCTGAGGGAGAGGTTCGCGTGCTCTACCCCGCCTCTCACTATGTGGTCATACCGAGTGGCATGAGTGGAGAGCAGGATGTACACTGGTGGCGACTGACGGCTCCTATCTTTGCGGATGAAGAGCAGTACTACAGCAACTCGTACACACTGGGCGATGGCAAGCCTAGTCTAGCTGTAGGCTTTAGTCATCTAGTCAAAGGCTTCCTGCAGCGTAGCTTCGTAGCTTGCCAGTTTATTCCGACGATCCTACCCTTTGCCCAGCGGGTATTGCGACAGTCGTCCCTTCAGACGGGGCTCTCGCTAGGTGTCGAACTAGTGGAGGGCGGTTGCGATCTGGTACTATGTCAGTCGGGAAACTTGCTTCGGGCTAATCATTACAGTTGGCCTCGCTACCGCTCCTGGCAGCATCATCTCTACCAGGTCCTCTACTTCTTAAGTAAAGTATACTTGGACAGCTCCGTAGATCATGCGGCTCCCGTATCCATCATACTATCTGACGGGACGGCTGGTGCAGATAGCTTGGTAGGTGAGCTCCTACAGGCGCTTTACCGACAGTTCACAACTGCCGACTGGGACGTGTCTGTCATGCCGACAGA
>CABQOJ010000243.1 GCA_902465775.1 uncultured Porphyromonas sp.
AAAACGAGGTCGGCGTCATCATCAGCGCAGGTATCGGAGGGCTAGAGACCTTCCAAGAGGAGATCATGCAGTATGACCCCGAGCGGGGCCCTCGCTTCAATCCTTTCTTCATCCCGAAGATGATCTCCGACATCGCCGCTGGACTCGTATCTATTGAGTACGGCTTCCACGGTCCCAACTACAGCGTCGCCTCAGCTTGTGCCTCCTCGACGAATGCTATCATCGACGCGGCTATCATGATACGCCTAGGTAAGGCTAAGATGATGGTCGCAGGCGGTAGCGAGGCCGCCGTGACAGTCGCTGGTATCGGTGGCTTCAACGCGATGCACGCTCTCTCCACCCGCAACGACTCTCCCGAGACAGCCTCTCGTCCCTTCAGTGCTAGCCGCGATGGCTTCGTACTAGGCGAGGGTGCCGCTATACTTATCCTAGAGGAGTATGAGCATGCAGTCGCTCGTGGAGCTAAGATCTATGCCGAGTTTGCCGGCTTCGGACTATCAGCCGATGCGTATCACCTGACCGCTAGCCACCCCGAGGGTTTAGGCGCCAAGCTCGTGATGACCCGCGCACTAGAGGATGCCGGTATGAAGCCCGAAGATGTAGACTATATCAACGTCCACGGTACCTCGACACCTGTCGGTGATGCTTCCGAGGTCAAAGCTATCCAAAGCGTCTGGGGCGACAAAGCTTACGATCTCAATATCAGCTCCTCCAAGTCTATGACCGGACACCTCCTCGGTGCTACAGGAGCGCTCGAGGCGATGGCTATCGTCAAGTCCATTCAGGAGGATGTCGTCACACCAACCATCAATCATGAGCCAGGTGACGAAGACGATCAGATAGACTATAAGCTCAACTTCACCTTTGGCAAGGCGCAAAAGCGTACTGTCAACGTAGCCATGAGTAATACCTTCGGCTTCGGCGGTCACAACGCTTGCGTCATCTTCAAGAAGGTTCAGTAAGCGCATCCGCACCGCATCAATTCATGACACTGTATCAGCGATACCCCCTCACGCACGTTGCTTTAGAGCCTACGAGTATGGAGGGGTATCGCTTTTTGGGGTCTTCTAGAGAGCGACGGCTATGAGTTTCTTTCGCACCTCTAGGACTAGATCCCTGCTTCGAGAGCTAGGCGAGCGCTGGCAGCACTGGTGGCGTAAGATGCGTGGGGGCACCTCGCAGCGCACGCCAGATCTGACCTCACTCTTTGACAGGATAGGCATCGTGCCCGTCCGCACAGACCTCTACCTCCTAGCGATGCGTCACCGCTCCTGCACCATCATCGGGGAGGGTGGGGAGAAGCTCAATAATGAGCGACTTGAGTTCCTCGGCGATGCAGTCCTCGAAGCCTCCATCTGCACCTACCTTTACCACCTCCACCCCACATGGGACGAAGGTGAGCTGAGCAAGTGCAAGAGCTCGCTCGTGAGCCGCCCCGTCAATAACGAGGTAGGCCGTCGCTTGCATCTAGAGCGCTATATCATCATGGTGCCGAGCGCTTTGGACAACTCGGTAGACATCTACGGCAACACCGTAGAGGCGCTCATCGGAGCCATCTACCTCGATCAGGGCTATGCCCGTACGCAAGAGTTCGTTCGTGACTACATCCTCCCCACTTACCGAGACATGCAGGAGCACACGGTGGCGAGCATTCAGAACTATAAGAGCGAGCTCATCGAGTGGGTACAGAAGCATCACCTGTCCCACGAATTTCGTCTTGAGGAGCATCAGGCGATGCCTCACGACCGCTTCATCTACAGTGTCTGGATCGATGGCAAGCCCGTAGGCCGAGGCGCAGGTAGTAGCAAGAAGCGCGCCCAGCAAGAAGCCGCGCGTGACACCCTCGAGCTACTCAAGCAAGCCTACTCAGCCATACAGAGTCGCACTAGCTAGCCCGCTCCCTCCGAATAGCCCGCTGTAAATGCGCTCAAGACGAGTAGCCTTTGTAGGGACGCTCGGTCGAGCGTCCGTTCCCGTTAAAACCACGACGCTGTAACCTTTGACACAACGGACGCACGACCGTGCGT
>CABQOJ010000244.1 GCA_902465775.1 uncultured Porphyromonas sp.
CTTGTAGTAGTGCGGTTCGCCGTCCGTCATAGCAAGTAGCCCTTTGTAGTGCGGTTTTCGCTATATTTGCTGTCGTTTAACACGCGATAACGACACATACACACGACACACTATGCGACATACACGAACGGTCAAGAGACTACTACACCTAGCCATCGGGCTAATCCTATGGAGCGTCACCGCCTCGGCGCAGACGACGGGGGGCGCCATCACGGGAACCATCCGAGATGCCAATGGGGCGCTCGAGGGAGCCTCCGTCTTTCTCGTGAAGGATCGGGAGACGCAGGAGATTGTGCAGTTTGCCGTGAGCGACGCTGCGGGGCACTTCACGATGAATGCGCCTGCTGGGCAGTACATCTTCGGTGTGAGCTACCTCGGCTATGCGATGCACACGGAGGAGATTAACCTTTCGGGGAAGCCACTTGACCTAGGCACCATTACTCTGGAGCCGAGTAGCGAGGAGCTCCAGACGGTGGTCGTGCGGGGGCAGATCGTCGGGGTGCGAACCCGTCCCGATGGCTTTACGGTCGATGTGCGCGAGATCAGAGAGCGCAGCAACGATGCCTTAGACTTGCTCAAGCATATACCGAAGGTGCAGGTGAAGGGCAATCAGCTCAGCATCCTAGGCAAGGAGCAGGTCTTGGTCAAGATAGGAAACGTCTTGCAGCGTGTCGACGCTTCGGAGATTGCCGGTCTCCTCAAGGGTTACGATGCGGGGCTGATAGACCGTGTGGAGGTGATCACGCAGCCACCACTCAGGTACGACCCGGACGGCAATACGGCTATGATTATCCTGCACACCTCCTCCCTCTTTAAGGAGTACATGGGCGGGGTGATTGGCACTGAGGGCATGTTTGTCAGCAAGGACAACTTCCGCTACGGGGGCTACGGGTCGCTACTTTACAATCGGCGAGGGCTCTTTGCCTCGATAGCGCCTTCGATCAATGCCAACGGAACGGACAATCTGGAGGATGTCACCTACGAGGCGAAAGATTATCGCTACCACACTTATACCCCCTCGGTGGGGCGCTATGACTATATGGGCGTGCGTGGCACGCTGCAGTACGCCTACGGGGAGAAAAGCCTAGTGGGCGTGGCGCTTTCGTGGAATAGGAAGAAGCACCGAAACCTCTTTGAGAGCCAAGAGACGACCACGCAGCCGAGCGCTCCAGAGCGGGTCGTGGAGAATAGCAACGCCTACCTAGCTACCGAGCCACGCCTCACGGCGACTGCTTACTGGGAGGCAACCTTCGGGGAGCGGGGCGGACAGCTCTGGAGCGAGTTGTCGTACTTTAACCTAACCAACGGTTCGCAGACTACTTACGAAGGTCGGGCATTGGCTCAGAGCGATCCTTTCTTAGCCTATCGTGAGGAGAGCAATCTGCACACCTCGGGGGCACACCTAAGCAGCGACTATGCGATCTACTTAGATGGAGACAAGCGCTACCTCCTAGAGACAGGGCTCAAGGGGGCTTGGAGTGGTACTGCCAATCATCGGGCGCACAGCGATGCGGTGAGCCTGCATCCGCTCATACAGCAGAGCAATGACATAGTCTGGCAGGAGTGGAGTCTCTCGCCTTACGTTAGCGGTACGCTTCGCCTGAGCGAACAGTGGTGGATGCGCCTAGGTGTGCGCTACCTCGGGGTTAAGTCGCATCTGGCACAGCAGGGGCAAGCAACGACCACGATCCCAGACCTAGACCGCTATGATGACGCCTGGCTCCCGATGCTACATGCCAGCTACACCCCCTCGCCGAGGCATCAGCTGACGCTCACGGTCAATAGCTCCATCGTGGAGCCTAAGTTTAGAGACCTCAACCCCTTCGTCTGGCAGGTCAATGAGCGTTCCTTTTACAAGGGGAATGCGCAGCTTCGTCCTGAGCTGCGCTACCTGCTGGGTGTTGGCTACACCTTCGACCAAGCCCTCTCTATCCGAGGACGGCTGCGGAGAGGACTGCGGCTGATGACTCCTATCTCAACTCTGCAGGGCGAGCGGG
>CABQOJ010000245.1 GCA_902465775.1 uncultured Porphyromonas sp.
GATGATCGAAGAGGAGCGCCGACTCCTTTACGTCGGCATCACACGAGCCCAAAAGTTTTGCACCCTCAGCTATACCAGCATACGGACACGCAATGGTAAGACCGAACTCATGATCCCCAGCCGCTTCATCGCTGAGTTACCACGGGCGCACTACACCCTCCACGAGGAGGCAGCCCCCATCGGGACCAGCGTGCGCAGCTATGCCAACAGCTACGAGCCAGCGACCAACAGCCAACGGCCAACAGCCACCAGCCCCAGCGCTAGCTCCGCCACGGCGCAACAGATGCTTGCGAAGAGTTCCCCCGTCAACGCCCTCGAGAGCCTCGACGGCTACCACGTCGGCGACCGCGTGCGCCATCCACGTCATGGCGACGGTGAGATACAGCGCATCGAGAGCGCCATGGGCGGCAAACTCACCATCCACTTCGACGACGGCAGGACCCGCGAAGTCCTCATCCGCTACACCCACCTAGACCATATATAGGTAAGACCTCTGATTAACCTAATAACTCTAATACATAAACACCTATGGAACACAACAGTTGTTACACACCACAATGCACCAGACGAGAGCACTGCACCATCTGGCACAATGCACTCGAAGAGGTCGAGCACGGCAATAGCTTGCTAACCATCACCAATCCCCAGCTCATCGACAAGGCTGGCGGATACGACCACTGCCCCAACTACTACGAGCACAAGCTCAGACGCTATGCCCGTGGACTCGTATGGAGCTACGACGATCTGACCCTAGCCCAGTGGCTCGGGCTAGCTTAGCTTAGGGGAGTGGCGTGATGTGCTTGATACGGAAGGAGGGCGAGTGGAGCTCGGTGAAGTGGAGCAGTAGTCTGCGCAGGGTCTCGTACTCTGCGGTCGCAAAGCTATTCGGCGTAAAGCGCTCTAGATCATATCGTAGGAGTCTCGGCAAAGCGCTCTGGAGCTCTGGCGTTAGCGGTACAGCGTAGTCGGTTCGGAGCGGGAGTATCGTCCATTGCTCGAGGTCTAGCCAGTGTGTCCCGTAGCTTTCAGAGTCCAGGCTTCGCATCTCTAGCCCCTCGGGGAGGTACCCTTTGGCACGCAGTATGGAGACGAGCAGGGCTAGGTCAAAGCCTTGTAGCTCTTCTAGGCTCTCGATGCGGTCTAGCTGGTCGATGGCTTGCACTACTATATTATACAGCTGCAGATCCTCTGGCTCCTGGGCGAGTAGCTCTCTGAGGAGCTGAGCGAGATAGAGGAAGTAACCGCTGGCGGCTGGGCGCTGAGCTAAGGGGAGTGTACCACGGACGAGCTGTACTTGACGAATGAGCTTGACGGGCTGACTGGCGGGTGAAGGGGTTGTAAGCTGCAGGCCTCGTAGCGGTTGGAAGAGGTTGCTTGTTGCTCTGCTCCTGCTACCGATAGGCACGGAGAAGGCTGCAGCCCCCCACAAGTCGGTGTAGAGCGTAGCTATGAGTGAGCGGTCTGAGTACGGGATGACACGCAGCACGACCCCCTCTACCGTGGTAATCATAGGCGTGACTCGGTACTCGGTGTGAGCAGGGGTAGTAGCTCCCGCAGGTCTCTGATCTCAAGCACTGAGTGGTGCTGCTGGTCATACTCGGGCATCGGGACTTGCCATAGGTTGTACCAGATGGAGTCAATGCCACTATTGAGCGCACAGATGATGTCGCTCGGCCAACTGTCCCCGATGAGGAGGGCTTCCTGACGACTACACCCTACGGCCTTCAAGGCGTAGTCTAGAAACTCAGGCGCAGGCTTAGGGACGCCGACATGGTCTACCAAGACCACTTTGTCAATGTAGGGCGCCAAGCCAGAGCCGTTGATCTTGCCGTATTGCACCTCGCCAAAGCCGTTGCTCACGATGACGATCGTGTAGCTACGGTGTAGCTCTGCGAGCACCTCTAGGGCATGCGGTATGAGTGCCGTCTCTTGCTGCACATAGTCGATGAAGCGCTGATTGAGCTCCCTGACCTGCTGGTCGCTCCACGAGAC
>CABQOJ010000246.1 GCA_902465775.1 uncultured Porphyromonas sp.
ACCTCTCTGTCTTCATACATTATGGTATCCTCACCGATGAGAAGATGGAGGAGCGCGCCCTCAAGTCACTACTCCTACTGGAGGATGTGGCTGGGAAGTTCTACACGCCCGAGGAGTATCGTGAGCTGGTCAAGAGCAATCAGACCGACAAGGACGACAAGCTCGTCTACCTCTACGCTACCGATCCTGAGGCGCAGTACAGCTACATACAGGCTGCCGAGGCTAAGGGGTACAACGTACTCCACATGCACGGCATGCTCGACACGCCCCTACTCAACCATCTAGAGCAAAAGTGGGAGGGCACGCACTTCGTACGTGTAGACAGCGACACGGTCGACCAATTGATCCAGCGTGATGACACGACGACCGATGCTTCCGCACATGAGACTGAGATCATGCGTAGTCTCTTTGCCAAGGCGCTTCCGACGGGCGAGGTCAACTATCAGGTCTTCCTACGCAATATGGGTCAGGAGGCTCAGCCAGCAGTGGTCACGCGTATGGAGTGGATGCGCCGTATGAAGGAGATGTCGCAGTATCAGCCTGGAGCTTCCTTCTACAACTCGCTCCCCGACAGCTATTCGCTCGTACTCAATGCCGACCACCCGCTCATCAAGAGCCTGCTAGAGGGTGAGGGCAAGGAGCTAGAGCCACAGCTGGCGTCTCTGCGCTCTCAGCTCGCTACGCTCCAAGAGCAAGTCACCGAGCTAGACAAGGAGGCTAAGGAGCAGACCGAGCCTACCGAGGAGCAAAAGAAAGAGCTACAAGAGAAGAAGGAGGCTCTCCACAAGCAGCAAGAAGAGCTACACGGCGAGATGCAAAGCTCCTTCGACCAGTATGCCGAGAAGCAGCCTATGATACGTCACATCGTCGAGCTGGCTCTACTCTCAGCTGGTGAACTAAGAGGCGTTGCCCTACAAGAGTTCATCAAGCGCACCACCGAACTTCTATCGTCTAAGTAAATACCCCTAAGAATATCCGTTTTATGAAGAGGAACACTTCCCTTTGCAAGCGTCTCCTACTCCTACTAGCCCTCTCAGCCACCTGGCTCGTGGGGGCTGTAGCGCAGGAGATCCCCCGCTGGCTACGCTATGCCCAGATCTCACCTGATGGTAATCAGATAGCTTTTTGCTACCAAGGCGACATCTACATTGTCGATGCTATCGGTGGCGAGGCGCGTCTCCTGACTGGCTCCGATGGGTACGAGTCATACCCCACCTGGAGTCCCGATGGCAAGCGTATCGCCTTCATGAGCAATCGTGATGGGCACCGCTCCATCTACACTATGTCAGCCCTCGGTGGCGATGTCAAGCGCATCACGCGCCACTCGGGCAATAGCCATACCGTCGAGTGCTACACACCCGACGGTCGTTTTATCATTATGTCCGAATCTCTCCAGCAGCCTGCCACCAGTGCGCTCAATCCTTCGGGCATCCTCTCGCAGCTCTACATGATCCCTGTCGATGGCGGCACGCCTATGCTCTACAACCCTCGTCCTCTGGAGGCTGTCACCTTCAGCCATCGTGGCGACCGCTACGTAGCGCAAGACATCAAGGGCTTTGAGAATAAGTGGCGCAAGCACCACACCAGCTCCGTCACACGAGACATTTATATAGTAGACCCCAAAAGTGGAGCCACCACAGCCTGCACACTAGAGCCTGGCGAAGACCTCTCACCCGTCTTCGGACCTGATGATCAGACCATCTTCTTCATCAGCGAGCGAGGCAAAAGCAATTCGCTCAACGTCTGGAAGCAGCGCATCGGCGAGCAAACCGCTCAGCAGGTAACCAGCTTCCGCAATCACCCCGTGCGCTTCCTCAGCATCTCACGCTCCGGACGGCTCTGCTTCGCCTACGATGGCGACCTCTACACCATGACCGAGGGACGCTCCCCGCAGAAGGTACAGATCACCCTGCGCACCGAGGGACCTAAGGACAAAGTGTACCGCCGCACAGCCAGCAGTGGAGGTAGCTCCTTCACGC
>CABQOJ010000247.1 GCA_902465775.1 uncultured Porphyromonas sp.
AGCTTGCTCGACGGCGGCGATGAGCGACTCGTAGATGTCTGGTAGGCAGAGGTAGTCGTTGTAGTGAAGGTAGTACTCCTCGTCTGGCTCGTCGCTGATCTCGGGGCCGAAGGTGAGCGCGTACCCCTCCCAGCCATCGTCTATGTCGATATAAGCTATTTCATCATACGTGTGAACGCCCACTATGGGGTACTCTTCGTAATAGCCACAGTCACATCGTTCCTGATTTATGAGTGTCAGGCTAGACTTGAGCTCTGGGTCTATCTCCTCTTCGCTCCACGAGACCTCGCCCTCCTCGCCTAGTAGGTCCAGGAAAAGGCTGTTGAGGACGGAGACAAATGATTTACGAAGATTCAAGAGATCTTGATACCATTCGGACATTTTTGTCGTGAGACTGAAGGTGTCGCTCAGGCTCTCTAGGGTCTCTTTGTCGAGGGCTTTCTTGAGCAATGCCACAATGAAATCGTGATTGCAAAAGTTGATCCCGACGAAAACAGATGAGTCTTGAGGATCTCTAATGAAGTTTTGAGTGGAGAGAGGGTACTCAAAGCGTTCGGTCAGGCGCCAATTACGACAGAGGATGAGGTTGACGCCCGTCTCGCTACGCTTCACTCCAGCGACAGGATATAGATTATGTACGCTATACCCATCTGAGAGTAGGTTAAAGGCGCGCAGGATCGTTTGCTCTTCATCGTGGTCAAAGGGGGAGGTGGGGAGATCCCATGTCAGTTCTTCCAACTGATGACTCTCGAGATAGTCTGCGAGTAGTGTGGTGACCTGGGAGAGCAGCTCTTCTCGTACTTTTTTGTACTCCTCCCAGACGTGGTTCAGTTGATCCTTTTGAGTCTTTAGTTCTTGCTTCTTAGTCGCTAAGCTCTCTGTAGCCATACGCTTTGATCTTTGCTGTGTTACTTAATGAGTTCGGGACTGTGGACGGTGCCATCAATCTGTTTACGCCTCAAAGGTATTGAAAAATATGTTTGCTGAGCGGAGGCTGTCGGGTTATTTGGACTGGTGACGGGAGATGCGCATAAAGTTGTGGTAGTCTGCGGATAATGCTTGAGGGGGGCTGAGGCGTGGGGAATATCTAGCGAGGAATATCCCAATAGCTTGGTGGAAAATGAATTTTCTCCACGGAGGGGCAAAATAAAAGTTCGGAAGAATGAGATGAAACTTCGGAAGAATGAAATCACAAGTCCGAAGAATTTTCTCGTTCCTCGGTGAAGAATGAAAAACAGCTCCGTTGGGATTTTGCAATTCCTCGAATGAGACTAGATACATCCGCTTAGCGTATCATATTTTAGCCCTAAGAAGTCTCGGATAGTTCATATATTTCAGTTTGTTTGCAACAACGTTTAACACGAAAAACTTGCATATCTCGAAAATTATACGTATGTTTGCACTGCAATTCAAGATCGGAGAGGTCGATTCACGATTAGTTTATAGCCGTATAGCCACTAACTTGTGGTCGTGCTTGGGGCCATCGATAGTTGAGTTGCGATGTGTAAGCATTAAGAGTCGGTCTACGGACCGCCCCAACCGAGCCCCGCATAATGGTCACGGTGGGAAGAATAGATGCGAATTAGACGTTTGACCTATAAACCAACTAGTTAAAAATCAAATTATGACAGCACAAGAATCTTATGAACCATCATCTCGTGAGGAGTCGCCAGAGGTCGCTTCACACGCTATTGCTACGCCCACATCTGAGCCACAGAGTGAGATAAAGGTGCCATCTGCTATTGACGAATCTGAGGAGGACACGCATCCAGAGGGGACTATCCGCCTGATGGATGGCACGATCCTGACCTGCTATCCCAAGCCTGAGGAGGAGATGCCGCAGGAGGTGGTGGCTGATGAGCTACAGCTAGACAGAACGGGGGAGTACTTCGGCATAGGGCGGAGGAGGATAGCTCCGAAGCTTGTGGTGCAGGAAGAGCAAGAGGAGCTTCGTCAGCTCTTTAAGGACAATGCCTTC
>CABQOJ010000248.1 GCA_902465775.1 uncultured Porphyromonas sp.
CCCTAGAGAGCATACGTACCTATCTGATTCGTCGACGTGTAGTGAGTCTAACACAGGCCGAAAATATGAACACGCCTCTATTGATCATACATCTTCCAGCCATTGCAAGGCAAGAGACATCTATGACCAAGGTTTTGTCCAATCTCTTTTACAAGCTACGTCTTCCCAATGACAAGGAGATACGAGACACGTTGGAGCGCATCGCTTTTTACAAAGGACTAAATAAGTATAGCAAGTTCATACTAGGCAAGATGGAGGAGCGACAGACAAAGGTGGCGGTTCCTTTTAGGGATAAGGCAATCACCATCGAGCATATTATGCCGCAGACGCTGAACGAGGTGTGGTGCTCCGAGCTGGGCGAGGAGCATGCTGAGGAGGTGCACCAGCACTACCTCCACAACATCGGCAACCTCATACTCACGGAGTTCAATAGTGAAATGGGCAATAAGTCTTTTGCGGACAAGAAGGCACAACTCTCCACCTCGACCATACGGTACAGCCATGATATCTGTCAGTATGAGCAGTGGTGTGAGGAGAGCATCCTTGACCATCAAGATCATATGATCAGTCTCTTTCTAGCCACCTTCGCACTGCCCGATGAGTACAAGCTGGCTAACAATTGGAGAGACGCTGACAAGCAGACGGCAGAGATGCTCTTCTACCCACTGGAGTCTGATCCGACAATCCTAACCAAACGCAAACCAAAAGAGATCAAGCTATTTGGTACTTCAATTGAAGTCAAGTCTTGGAGGACGCTCTTACTTCTCTTTTTCAAAAATCTCTTTGATCAACACCCTCAAGCCAAGAGTATCTTGTTTGACAATCAAAAAGAGGTTCTTGGAAGAGCTGATGCTCTAATCCTTTGGAAGGATTTGAAATCAAAGCCAGTAAGCTATAAGCACCTCTACAAGACAATAGATAATAAGCATTGCTATAATGCGACCGACAACATTGCTGATGACTGCATTTGTATCAATGCGACTTTGAATACGCAAGCCCTCATCGATCGCATCGCTAGAGTGATGCAGCTGCTAAACTTAGACTCCGAAGAGGTCATCATTAAACTATAAGCGAGCAGACACATTTATGAGAGAAATAGCTTTTGACATTTGTCCTTGCCCTGCGCTCTACCCTTACTACCATCAGGAGGACAGCGTGGTGGTAGTAGTGGACATACTGCGTGCTGGCACCTCGATGGTGGCAGCCTTTGACCATGGTGCTAAGGAGATCATTCCCGTGGCGACGACCGAGGAGGCCGAGAGCTTTCTCGGCAAGGGCTACGTGGTAGCTGCCGAGCGCAATGCAATGCGTTGTCCGTGGGCTGACCTGGGCAACGACCCCTCCGAATTTACCGCTGAGCGGATCGGCGGACGTAGCATCGTATTCACGACGACCAACGGAACCCAAGCCATTCACGCAGCTCGGGAGGCTGGCGCAGCGGAGATCATCGTAGGCGCTTTTAGCAATCTCACCGCCGTGGCGCGTCATTGCCAAGCTTCGGGGCGTGCCGTGACGGTACTCGCTTCTGGTTGGCAAAACAGCTTCTGCATCGAGGACACGCTCTACGGCGCAGCGCTCCTAGACAAGCTAGAGGAGTTGGGCACAACCTACCGACTCACCGACAGTAGCCGCACGGCACTGGAGCTTTACCGCGAGCACCGGGCGCATCTCTACGACTACCTCTACAATTGCGATCACAACCAGCGTCTGATACAGCGTGGCTATCCCGAGAGCTTACGCCTCTGCCTCAAGCAAGACAGCTCGATACACATTCCCACGCTCAACGAAGCTGGCCAACTATATGTCTAAACCGCTGTCCTCAGCAGGTCTGACGCTTTATGCAGGACGAGTTCATAGACGTACTATCAAGGAAATCGAACAATTCCTCTGTGGAGATCTTCGAATCTCCAGTGAGGAACGGAAAAATTCTTCGGAACTTTGATTTGCTTCTTCCGAAGTTTCA
>CABQOJ010000249.1 GCA_902465775.1 uncultured Porphyromonas sp.
TCTTCGGACTTATGATTTCATTCTTCCGAAGTTTCATCTCATTCTTCCGAAGTTTTAGTTCTCGCCTCGATAGAGAATTTTTGTTTTCCACGGAGCTGTTGGGGATTTCCTCGGGAGGGATTCGAATTTTCGGAGATATCGGAGCAATCATAGTGGATCTGTAGCGATGCTCAAACCATATATTCTTTGGTTATCGTCATGGGCAGTTCTTGGGAAACAGGTTATCATGTGTCAGCTCTGAGGAGCTTTACAATGCGTTTACAAAGAGACCGAAAAGATCTAAAGTCCTGTAATAGAATTGATAGAGATTTGTCATCGCTTCGGCCACTAAATTCGGAGTTAGTATAACTTTTCATCAGCATGATGAGACTACCTTACGACCCATCTTGTAACTGGTTCGTAACGTCCGAGATAGCTCTTAATCTTGATTGTCTATTACTCTATTGACACACCTTAGAATTCACCGTAACGAGCTAATCAACAGAAGATTAGAATCAAGCGTTTAGTTGTCAACAACTCTATATCCTAACTCTTTGACAACAATACAGATAGGCGGGGGGATAGGTGATTTTGTCGTTTTGTCCTGTTGCACGGCATCGCCAAAGTTAGGATCTTTGCAAGTGAAAAGTAACCCCTCACAGAGGTGCATCCTCTTGGGTGGTTTACGCTTATCCTGTTGCAAAGGTAACAGTCTCATTTTACATCGACTACTATCATATATCTGACTACTTAATATGACGGACAGAGAAGCTGCCCTGCGGGCGTGGTCTGAGTGTACAGTCCTCCTCCAGGCGATGATCCAGCCTGAGGTCTACAACGCTTGGTTTCCACACATCAAGCCGGTCTCACTCATCGGAGTGGAGATGACGCTCGGTGTGCCTAGTCAGTTCTTTTGCGAGTACATCGAGACACACTTCATCAATGAGCTCAAGCAGGTGCTCCAGCGTATCGTCGGTCCTAACGTAGTCCTCAAGTACAAAGCGCTTGTAGACAGCGCAGCCTCTCATCGCAAGAACTCGTCCGTGACGCTCCCCACGCAAAGCTACGCCAGCAATGCTTACGGAGCTGCTAGCGCCTATGCGATCAGTGCAAACGGGGCGGCTCCGGCACTAAAGAGCGAGCCTCGTCAGCTGCCAGACTTTGACTCGCAGCTCAAGCCTCAGCTCAGCTTTGCCACTTACTATCAGGGAGAGTCCAATCGCACCGCCAGCTCCATCGCACGCTCCATCGCCGAGAAGCCTGGACAAGGTGCCCTCAATCCCTGCTTTATTTATGGACCTTCGGGGGTTGGCAAGACGCACCTTTGCCACGCCATCGGACTGCGGATCAGAGAGCTTTACCCTGACCTAAAGGTACTATACGTCTCCTCTCATATGTTTGAGATGCAGTACGTTGCCGCCACTAGAGCCAACACGACCAACGACTTTATCAACTTCTACCAGCAGATAGATGTCCTCCTCATCGATGACATACAGGGGCTGATCGCCAAGAAGAAGACGCAGCTTACCTTCTTCCAGGTCTTCAACCACCTCTACATGCTCGGCAAGCAGATCGTCCTGACGAGCGATACGGCGCCGGTCAACCTCGCTGGGCTTGAGGAGCGCCTTATCTCACGCATAGCGGGTAGCTTGACCATCGAGATAGAGCGTCCGGACTACGACCTGCGCAAGGAGTACCTCCGCCACAAGAGCGAGGAGAGCGGTAGCATACTGCCCCGAGAGATGATCGACTACATAGCTCGCACAGTGACGAGTAGCATACGTGGCCTGCAGGGAGTCTTCTTTTCGCTTATCACCCGCGCAGCTGTCGAGGGTTGCGACATCACCTCCTCTTTTGTCAAGAAGATCGTCAGTCAGACGGTCAAGCAGGAGAAAAAGGAGATCACCGTCTCTATGATTGAGAAGACGGTGTGCGAATACTTTCACGTGCCGATAGAGCTGGTGCGCAGTCGCTCGAGAAAGG
>CABQOJ010000250.1 GCA_902465775.1 uncultured Porphyromonas sp.
CGGATTAGGATTCGGGTTAGGCTGATTGCCACCACCCACGTCAAAGCGTGGCTGGTCCAGCTTGATGTCACTACGCAGCGTGGGGCGGAGATTGAAGAAGATCTTATTGGACGTCTTGGACTTATTGACCGTCACAACAGCCGTGATGCTACCGCTACCAGAGGGGACCTTTTCCTCGCGGAAGGTAGCTGTCTTCCAGACTTCAAGATTGGTATTCTTACCACTCTTGTCCGTGATCTGATGGCGTGTAGAGGAGTAGGTGCTAGCTGAGTCAAAGAAGGGTACGTCTGGCTTGACAAACTGGACATCCTTGACACGAACGTACTGATTCGGGTGCTTGCCAGCGATGACCTCTTCGAGCGTGGTCTCGATCGGCTCGATAGGCTTGTTGGGCACGATAGACATCTGTGCGTGTGAAACCTGTAGCTGTATCGTTCCGTTGTAGTTAGAGATCTTAGCTCCCTTGAGCTTAGCGGTTACCTCATCGCCAAACTGCAAGACGGCCTCGCCCTTGGGCACCGTCAGGACAAGCGCATTGCCCTCAGCGTCCTGTATGTAGTGGAAGCCGACAAAGGGGAACTGCTTCGTCTCAGCATGTGTCGTGACCGTAGCGCGAATACGCAGGTCTTGGTCGATGGTCTTGCCAGTTTCGTTTAGCCCCTCACCTAGCTTAGCGATCTCAGCGAGCGAGGTGTAGGTGATTCCCTTGCCAGTACTGCCGAGCTGCATGATGAGGTAGACGTGCTGTGTCGTGGAGGTCTTGATAATCATCTGAGCCTCACGAGCATCTTCGCCTCTATTGGGGAGTGCCGTGATGGTGATCTGATGCGTTCCCTCGGTCGCCTCCATAGGAGTCGCCGAAACCCACTCGGCACCCTCGCCGAAGGTAATCGAGAAGCGTCTATTGGTCTCGATGGTCAGCTCCTGCTTACCACCATCCTGCTTGAAGGAGATCGTGTTGTCGGTAAAGTTTGGTGAGAGCGTCACGTAGGGCTTCTCATAGTAGTCCATCTCATCCTTACAGCTGGTCACAGCAAGCAGCGGAGCGATGGTGAGGATAGCGAGGAGTAGTCGTCTCGTCGCAAGTTTATTGAGTGTCTTCATATCTGGATCTAACTCTGTTTTCTTAAATTCTTGAGCGAAGCTCCGAGGAGCCTCCGTTACTTAGTCGTCTGAAATCGTGGACTGGTGAAGTTAATGTCACTCTCTAGGCTAATGAGGAGCTGAGGCTTCCCATTGAAGTAGCCGAGGATGGCTGTGATATTGCCAGAGCCCTCAGGGATCTGTCTGCCAGCAAAGAGCGCGTAGCTACTCGAGCGTAGCACGACACGGTTGCCCTGCTGGTCTTCGATCTGACGCTCCACAGCGGGGACGCTCTTCTTATTGTCCGCATCGGCATAAGTCTGGCCTAGCTCGCTATCGACGAACTGTACGCCCTCAAGACGTATCAACGTATTGGTATACTCAGGCGAGAGTGTCGGGATGGTGAGCGTGCGGTAGACGAGTGGCTGGCGACTATTGTCACAGCGCACCAAGCTAGGCGTCATCTGCTCGGGGAGATAAGCATTCTCGTACTTTGGTTCCGTAGAGTTCTTGCCCAGCGTGACGACACCGCCATACTTGCCGAGCGTTAGCCCGTGACAGCGGATGGCTATCTTAGAGCCACGCTTGTAGAGGAGGTTGGAGTTGACGAGTCCCGCCTTGAACTCGATACCGCCCGTCTCGTCCTGTAGATAGATGGACTTGTAGATATTGCCCTCGCTATCGTCCGAAATGACTTGACCGACGATCACTGCATCGGGTACGACCCGTACAGGCTTCGACTGGTAGAGCGCTTTGAGCTCTTGGATCGTCATCGTACGCTCCCAGAGAGGGCGTGGCGTTCGCTCCTGTGGCGGGTCAATCTTGTTGTACTGACAGCTCGTCAGCAAGGCGAGCATGCCGACCACTACGATGA
>CABQOJ010000251.1 GCA_902465775.1 uncultured Porphyromonas sp.
GAGGTCTGCATCTCCAGCGAGGCGAAGCGAGCCAAGCGAAGCTGGTGCGCTGCGTCATGGGCGAGATCATTGATCTGATCGTGGACCTACGGCGAGACAGCGATACTTACGGGCAGTGGCGCAGCTATCATCTCTCGGAGCAGAACCATCGGCAGCTCTACATACCGAGAGAGTTTGCACACGGTTTCCTCGTTCTCTCGGAGCAAGCGAAGTTTCTCTACAAAGTGGACAACGGCTACGCCCCCGAGAGCGAGCTCTGCATACGCTATGACGACCCGCAGCTGGCGATCCCCTGGGAGTCGTGGGGCATCGCTCCCGAAGAGCTGGTACTTTCGGACAAAGACCTACGGGGCATTTCCCTAGCCGACTACACCGCATCACGCTTTTGACACCTTACACTATGACTTCATACCGACACACCTACGCCGTGACTGGAGCTGCTGGCTTCATCGGCACTAACCTTGCTTACTACCTGAGCGAAGCGCTCGCCTCCGACGAGCGGATCGTCCTGATCGACAAACTAACCTATGCGGGCAACTACCGCTCCATCGAACCGCTCATTGACAACGAACGGATCATCTTCGTCCAGGCAGATATCTGCGATGCCGAGGCGATGGACGACCTCTTCACCCGCTATGCGCCGCACTACCTGATCAACCTTGCGGCCGAGAGCCACGTCGATCGGAGCATCGAGGATCCCGCCATCTTCGTACGCACCAACATCCTCGGTGTGCAGACCTTGCTAGACACCATTCGCAACCATTGGTCTACCACCAGCGGGCGAGGCTCTTATCCTGTATGGCAGGAGGGGCGCATGATGCTGCAGGTCTCTACGGACGAGGTGTACGGTTCACTCGGACGGGAAGGCTTCTTTGTGGAGAGCACCCCCCTCGACCCACGCAGTCCCTACAGTGCTGCGAAAGCTTCGGCAGATCTCCTCTGCCAAGCAGCCGTTCACACGTACCATGCGCCAGTCGTTTGGACCAGATGCTCGAACAACTATGGGCCCTACCAATTCCCCGAGAAGCTCATCCCGCTCGTCATCCGCCAGTGTCTCCTCGGCAAGGAGATACCGATCTACGGCACGGGCGAGAACGTCCGTGACTGGCTCTACGTGACCGACCATTGTCGTGCTCTGCACCTCGTGGTGACTCAGGGGAAAGCTGGCACAGCGTACAATATCGGTGGGCACAACGAACATACCAATCTAGAGATAGTCCGCATCATCATCGACCAGCTACACGATCGACTGAGCAAGGAGCCGGCACGTGCCGAGTGTATCTCTGAGATCTTAGGTTCTCAGGTCCAGCCCGAGCTAATCAACGAGCAGTTGATCACCTTCGTCCGTGATCGCCTCGGGCACGACGCCCGCTACGGCATCGACCCCACCTTCATTCATCAGGAGCTAGGGTGGTTACCCTCGATCCCCTTTGCCGAGGGCATCGGCTACACGATCGACTGGTACCTAGACCACTTCGACTGGGTCAAGGGGATCACCGATGAGGACTACCAGCACTACTACCAGCAGATGTACAGCGGACGATGAAGGTCTACGGCATAGACGACGAGTCTCGACTCTTTTACAAAGGCGAAGCACTCCTTCGCCCGGGCTATCCCTTCTTCGTTCCACACCTCGAAGCAGAGTGGTGCGCCATTCCTTCGCTCGCCATCAAGATAGGGCGAACGGGCAAGTGCGTAGCACCGCCCTTTGCCGAGCGGTACATCGAGTCGTGCGCTGCTGGCTGGGACATCACCTGCCGCTCGCTACTCGCTGAGCTACGTGAGGCGGGCGCTCCGTGGGAGCGTGCTAAGGTGTACGACGGCAGTGCCGTAGCCCTCGACTGGCAACCCCTTGACACTGCGCTCGCAGAGCACTACACGCTGACCCTCTCCGAGCAGAGCTGGACGCTCTCCCGTACAGCGGTCTGCCAAGCGCTCTCGCTC
>CABQOJ010000252.1 GCA_902465775.1 uncultured Porphyromonas sp.
TGTGTCGAGATCTCTAGAGCTATCACACAGCTACACGATCGTGACGAGGAGGAGGACTACGCCCTGGAGGTGTCGTCGCCTAGTCTCTCCGATCCGTGGCAGGTCTACGAGCAGTACACCCGTCACCTGGAGGCGCCCGTGCAGGCGGTCGACGCGTCTGGGATGAAGTGGCACGGCAAGCTCATCGAGGTCGGTGCTAGGGGCGCAGATCAGCTACCCGAGTATGTCGTCCTAGAGGTCGAGCGCACGGAGATCATACAGGATGGTAAGAAGAAGAAAAAGCAGCAGATCATCGAGTCTCATCGCATCGAGCGTGATCAGCTAAAGCGTATTTCGTACGACCTAGACAAGGCACTCTGATAGAGCCCCTACCCCATCATTACTTAAGACAGTAGTCCCACAGAAGAGATCCAACACAGATATATGGCTAGAAAGAAAGAAGCAACGAGCTTAAAGGTTCTACTCACTGAATTCAAAGAACTAAAGAACATAGACGAGGAGACGATGCTCCACGTATTAGAGGACTCCTTCCGGAGCATCCTCGCTAAGATGTTTGGCTCAGATGACAACTTTGACGTGATCATCAATGCGGATAGCGGAGACTTTGAGATTTGGCGTACCCGCGAGGTGGTTGCAGACGATGCGGTCGAACGGGAGAACGAGCAGGTGGCCTACACGGAGGCTCGTGAGATAGACCCCGAGGCTGAGATCGGAGATGATGTGACTGACTCGGTGGACTTCCTCTCCTTCGGTCGGCGCGCTATAGTCAATCTACGCCAGACCCTCTCAAGCAAGATATTGGATCTGCAGAAGGAGCACTTCTACCAGACCTTTATAGAGCGTGTAGGAGAGATGATCACCGCCGAGGTCTATCAGGTATGGAAGCGTGAGACCCTACTCGTCGACGAGGATGGCAACGAGCTCATCATGCCCAAGAGCGAGCAGATCCCTGACGAATACTTCCGCAAGGGCGATAGCGTCCATGCCGTCATAGCGCGTGTGGATAATGAGAACAACAATCCTCGTGTCACCCTTTCACGCACTAGCCCTGAGTTCCTCAAGCGCCTCTTTGAGATCAATGTGCCTGAGATCGCTGACGGCTTGATCACGATCAAGCGTGTAGCACGTATCCCAGGTGTCCGCGCCAAGATTGCCGTCGAGTCATACGATGACCGCATTGACCCAGTCGGCTCTTGTGTCGGTATGAATGGTAGCCGTATACGTGGTATCGTGCGGGAGCTACATGGGGAGAACATTGATGTCCTCACCTACACGTCAAACGATAGTCTATTCATACAGCGTGCGCTCAGCCCTGCCAAGGTCTCTTCCATCGAGCTCTACCCAGAGACGGCGAAGGCGGAGGTTTACCTACAGCCTGAGGATGTACCTCTAGCTATCGGTAAGAACGCTAGCAACATCAAGCTGGCGTCCGTCCTGACAGGCTTTGAGATTGAGGTCTTCCGTGATGCGGCTGATACGACCGAGGAGGATATCTACCTCTCCGAGTTTAGCGATGAGATCGAGGACTGGGTCATCAAGATGCTTCTAGACATTGGTCTGAACACGGCCCGTGCCGTCCTGACCACGTCACGCACGGAGCTACTCCAGAAGACCGATCTCGAGATAGAGACCATCGATCATGTCCTACGCATTCTCTCGTCCGAGTTTGACCTTGAGGAGCTAGAGGAGATGGGGCTACCACAGGAAAACATTGACCTGATCAAGAGCCCTGTACCTACGCAAAGTGAGATCGCAGAGGCGATCATCGAAGACCTCAAGGAGGACGAAGCTACCGAGGAGTAAGCAGAGCACACCTATCAGCCAGTCACAGTGTAGGGGTGACCGTGACTGGATCTATATACAACGATAAGAACAAACCGAACCCCACCCGTAGACGAGCAATCAAGAGAAATA
>CABQOJ010000253.1 GCA_902465775.1 uncultured Porphyromonas sp.
GGCAGGTCGCGATGCCGTAGCGCCATGATGGTGCCGTCGGACTGTGCGTGTGCCGTGACCTGTAGCGTGGCGGGGAGGTTGTCGGGTTGTACCACCCACGAGTGATACCGCCCGATGTGGCTACCTGTCGGGATGTCTCGTAGCAGTTCGTCGTGATGCTCGATGATGAGTTGGTCGGTATGCCCGTGGAGGGGGGCTCGAAGTTGCATTAGCTCAGCACCGCAGTAGGCTGCGAGTGCTTGATGTCCTAGGCAGACGCCCAGCATGGGCAGCTCTGTGTGGTAGCTGTCGATGAGCTCCATCAGGTGGGTCTGCTCCGTGGGTACCCCAGGGCCTGGAGAGAGTAGGAGTCCGTGACAGCGCGCGACCATGGCGGGCGTGATCTGCTCCGTGTAGTGTATCTCCAGGGTGCACTCGTCGAGCTGGCGCAAGAGCTCTACGAGGTTGTAGACAAAGGAGTCGTGATTGTCGGCTATCAGTAGATGTTTCATTACAAGCCACGAAGATAGTATATTTGCAGATACAAACGAAGCTTGTGCCCGAATTTGACGGGTAACGATTTGTAGGGACGCACGGTCGTGCGTCCGTTGTGTCAAAGGTTACAGCGCCTTGGTTTTAACGGGGACGGACGCTCGACCGAGCGTCCCTACAGGTCGTTACTCGTCTCGTGGAGCGGATACATAATGCGGAAAGAGTGAATGATATGAAGCAATCAATGATTGATAGGCTCAACGAACTGGGCGGGCAGGGCAAACCATTTGTCTTCTGCCTAGACTACGAGATGAACGAACTGATCCTTCTGGAGGAGCCCCTGGCGCAGCAAGAGCTACTCTTCGACATTGGTGGCGTGACCAATCGCTTGGCACGCTCCGTGAGCGATACACTGGCTGTGCTAAAGGCCACACCGATCAGCGAGGAGGCTTATGCGGAGCGTTTCGCAGAGATCCGTCATGCGCTGGAGCGGGGCGATAGCTTTTTGGCCAATCTGACGGTGGCGACTCCCATAGAGCTGAACATTTCGCTGGAGGAGGTCTTCCTTCGTTCGCAAGCGCGCTATAAGTGCTATCTGCCAGGACGGTTCGTTTGCTTTTCGCCTGAGACCTTCGTGCGCATCGTGGGGAATGAGATTAGTTGCTACCCGATGAAGGGGACGATAGATGCGACCCTGCCCGATGCGGCTGAGACGATCCTCAGCGACTACAAGGAGACGGCCGAACACTACACAATCACCGACCTGATACGCAGCGACTTGAGCCGTGTGAGCCACGATGTGGCGGTGAGGCGCTTTAGGTATATCGATGAACTGGTCACTAGTCGTGGGCACTTGCTTCAGGTGAGCTCGGAGATCGTTGGGCAGCTTGCTTCCGACTGGCATGCTCATCTTGGGAGCATCCTGAGCGAACTGCTCCCGGCGGGCTCTATTAGCGGGGCACCCAAGGAGGCGACTGTACGGGCGATTGCTGCGGCGGAGGGGGAGCCGAGAGGCTTTTACACGGGCATCTGTGGATACTTCGACGGGGAGACGCTGGACAGTGGCGTGATGATACGCTTCATAGAGCAGCAGGCGGATGGTGCGCTACGCTACCGTAGCGGTGGCGGAATCACGATCAATAGTCACTGTGCGGAGGAGTATCGGGAGGCGTGTCAGAAGGTTTATCTACCATTCGTATGAGTCGAGTACCACTATTAATAGAGAGCATCCGCTACGTAGATGGAGAGCCTGAGCTACTGCCTCTACACCAAGAGCGTGTCGACCGGTCGCTCGCTGAGTATGGCGTCAAGCCTCGTTGGCGACTGGCGGACTATCTGGCGCAGCACCCTTGTCCGGCGTCACTCATGGGGGTGGTCAAGTGTCGTCTCCTATATGATGCGGAGCCTTTGGAGGTGGGCTACACTCCTTATCATCGA
>CABQOJ010000254.1 GCA_902465775.1 uncultured Porphyromonas sp.
CAGTGGCAGCGCTCCGGACCCGCCTCGCCTTACGCCGCCGAGCATATCTCTTACGGTCTGCGTCTAAACTTAGCTTACTCGCCTGTCAAGACGGAGATCTACAACCCCGCCATGCCAGGAACCCGCTTCGGCGTGAGTGCCGAGACGCTACGACAGATGGAGCAAGAGGGTGCTTTGACAGGACTAGAGGGTGTGCATCTGCATGTCCTTTGCGAAGGCGATGACGAGCAACTGGAATTAGTACTGGAGCGTCTCGAGGAGCGCTTTGGCTTTATCCTAGATAAGGTGCAGTGGCTCAACCTCGGGGGCGGACACTTGATGACGCATCGGGAGTACGATACGGAGCATCTGGTGGCGTTGCTACGAGCTTTCCGTGAGCGGCGCCCCAACTTGCGAATTATTATGGAGCCAGGCAGTGCTTTCGCTTGGCAGACGGGCGACCTCTACGCTCAGGTGGTGGACATTGTCACCAACGATGGCATCAAGACGACTATTATGAACGTTTCCTTCGCCTGTCACATGCCTGACTGTCTCGAGATGCCCTACCATCCAGTCGTGGAGGGGGCGACACAATGCGACACGCCCGAGCCTGGCACGCATAGCTACCGCCTAGGGGGCAACAGCTGTCTGAGTGGCGACTACATGGGCTACTGGACCTTTGACCATCCGCTGGAGATTGGCGAGACGCTCGTCCTCAAGGATATGCTACACTACACGACGGTCAAGACGAACATGTTCAACGGTGTACAGCATCCCGCCATTGCGCTACGTCATATCGACGGCTCGGTGGAGACGCTCCGTAGCTTTGACTATTCGGACTACAAGTCTCGCATGGACTAATCATTTAACCTAGAAGAAAGAGACCAACTATGGGACTATTCGGACTATTCTCAAAGAAGAAAAAAGAGACACTCGACACAGGTCTGGAAAAGAGCAAGACCTCGATGGTAGACAAGCTGACTCGTGCCGTAGCTGGCAAGAGCAAGGTCGATGATGAGATCCTCGACGACCTGGAGGATATCCTCGTGACGAGTGATGTGGGCGTGGACACGACGCTCAAGATCATCAAACGCATCGAAGAGCGTGTGGCTCGAGACAAATATGTCGGCACGAGCGAGCTCAAAAGCATCCTGCGTGACGAAGTCGCTGCGCTCCTTGCGGAGAATGGCACGACCGATGGGGAGAGCTTCACACTCCCCGCAGATGCGCATCCCTACGTCATCATGGTCGTTGGTGTCAACGGCGTGGGCAAGACAACAACCATCGGCAAGCTCGCCTATCAGTTCAAGCAGCAAGGCAAGCGCATCGTACTGGGCGCTGCAGACACCTTCCGTGCGGCCGCCATTGAGCAGCTAGAGATATGGGGAGAGCGTGTCGGCGTGCCAGTCATCAAGCAGCAGATGGGCTCGGATCCCGCTTCGGTAGCCTTTGACACGTTACAGTCGGCCGTCGCTCAGAATGCCGACGTAGTCATCATCGACACGGCTGGTCGTCTGCACAACCAAGTGAGCCTGATGAACGAGCTCTCTAAGATCAAGCGTGTCATGGCGAAGGTAGTACCCGACGCGCCTCACGAAGTACTCCTCGTCCTCGACGGCTCCACGGGTCAGAACGCCTTCGAGCAGGCGAAGCAGTTTACCGCAGCCACCGATGTCTCTGCCCTCGCCATCACGAAGCTTGATGGAACGGCAAAGGGCGGCGTCGTCATCGGTATCTCCGACCAATTTAAGGTACCAGTCAAGTATATCGGACTAGGCGAAAAGATTGAGGACCTACAGGTCTTTCGCAAGCGTGAATTCGTCGACTCCATCTTTGGCGATGAGCTTTAGTCCAGTAGCAGCTCTGCGATGATTGCCAACCAAATAGATGTCA
>CABQOJ010000255.1 GCA_902465775.1 uncultured Porphyromonas sp.
CATGGCAGTAGAAATCAGACAAATAGATGGACGCAAGGAGCTGAAGAAGTTTGTTGAGTTCAACCTTGAGCTGTACAAGAACAATCCTTACCACGTCCCTGGCATCATCAAGGATGAGATAGACCTACTGGATAAGGACAAGAATCCTTCCTTCGATGTATGTGAGGCAGCCTACTTTCTGGCCTACAAGGATGGCAAGATCGCAGGGCGCATCGCGGGTATCATCAACCATAAGGCAAACGAGACGTGGAATCAAAGCTACGCACGCTTTGGTTTCGTTGACTTCATCAATGATGACGAGGTGGTCGACAAGCTCTTTGAGACTGTCGAGCAGTGGGGTCGGAACAAGGGCATGGACTACATACATGGGCCGATGTCCTTCACCGATATGGATCAGGAGGCGATGCTCGTGGAGGGCTTTGACCAGATGGGTACGACCGTAGGTCTCTACAACTACGCTTACTACCCCAAGCAGCTGGAGCGACTGGGCTACGTCAAGAGTACCGACTGGAAGGAGTACCTGATCAAGATTCCCAAGGAGATCCCAGAGAAGCATCAGCGCATCGCCAATCTAGTGAAGGAGAAGTATGGTCTCAAAGTGGTTAAGTACAAGAGCCGCAAGGAGATTATGTCTCACGCTGAAGAAATCTTTAACACGCTCAATAAGGCTTACGCGCCGCTCTACGGCTTTAGCGAGTTATCGCCCGCACAGATGGAGTACTATGCCAATGCCTATCTACCTTTGCTACGCCTAGACTTCTTTACTGCTGTAGTCCGAGAGCGTGACCAGCAGATGATCGCTTTTGCTATCACGATGCCCAACCTGAGCAAGGCGATGCGCGCTGCCAAGGGACGCCTCTACCCCTTTGGCTTCATACCACTACTGAATGCACTCAAGACCCCGCCCAAGGTGGTTGACCTTTATCTCATAGGTATACTCCCCGAGTACCAAAACAAGGGAATCAATGCACTCATCTTCGCCGACCTGATACCGATCTATAACAAGCTAGGTGTCGAGACCGCTGAGAGTAATCCTGAGCTGGAGACTAATATGGCTGTACAGTTGCAGTGGAGCTACTTCGAGCGTAAGCATCACAAGACGCGCCGTGTCTTCATCAAGGAGCTCTAATCTCTTCCTTTATTTACCCTCACCTTCATGCCGACACAAGAACCACTAAATAACCCAGACCTACTATCCCCCAGCGCCGTAGCGGGATACACCGAGGAGGACTTTCGAACGCTCTCCTGGAGCGAGCATATCCGCAAGCGTCCCGGCATGTATATCGGTAAGATCGGTGATGGTACGCAGGCGGACGATGGTATCTACATCCTGATCAAGGAGGTGATAGACAACTCCATCGATGAGTTTGTCATGGGCGTGGGAAGTGAGATACGCATCACGATAGATGGCGAGACAAACGAGGTGCAGATACGAGACTACGGCCGTGGCATCCCGCTCGGTAAGCTTGTCGATGCGACCTCTAAGATGAATACGGGCGCCAAGATCGACTCGCAAGCTTTCAAGAAGTCGGTCGGTCTGAACGGTGTCGGTCTTAAGGCGGTCAATGCGCTCTCCTCGACCTTTACCGTCCAGAGCTGGCGCGAGGGAGAGACCTCTTCCGTCACCTACGAGCGTGCTGAGATGATCGCTCATACACCAGCAGAGCCGTGGGAGGACAAAGAGGAGCACGGCACCTTGGTCGTCTTCACGCCAGACGTTGAGGTCTTTCGCAACTCGCACTACGACCTGCGCCATGTGGAGGCACTCGTACGCAACTACTGCTACCTCAACACGGGGCTGACACTCTACCTCAACGATAAGAAATATGTAAGCCGTCACGGACTACAGGACTTCCTCTCAGACACGATCAC
>CABQOJ010000256.1 GCA_902465775.1 uncultured Porphyromonas sp.
AGAGGTAGCGCACACGACGTATGCCCTCGTCAAAGCTGGAGGCGGAGAGGATGAAAAGAAGCCGATCCTCAAAACGGGGGCGCTGCTGGAGTGCTCGCAGTGTCTGGGCATAGCGTCCACGGCTTACCTCTTCCTCTTGCTGTAGCACACCAATCTGTCTGGCTAGCGAATCGATGGAGACGTTGAGCAGAGCCACCTCTTGGTCTAGTAGCTCGATGACCTGAGTACGGTCTTTGATCTGCTGACGAACGAGTTTGTCTTGTTGGTTCTTTTCGGAGAGACTCTGACCGAGTGCCTTGATCTCTTTGTCGGTCTTCTTGATAGCGTTGAGTAGCTCGGTGCGCTGCTTCTCAAGCTTGCGTACGGCTGCGGACTTCTTGGGTTGCTGTGCCAAGAGCAGGGTGCCTGTGAGCGTGAGTAGACAGAAGGTATAGAGTAACCGTCGGAGGTGTGACATAGATCAATGGGAAAGTGTGTGAAAACTAAAGGAGCCGAAGTAACTCGTCTAGGGTCATAGTCGTATAGCCATCCCGAGGCTCGGTGATGCGCTCGCGTAGTTGGGCTGGGCTGAGCACTTTGCTCTTGCTATACTTTAGCTGCATGGAGAGACGCTTGCGAGGGGTAGATACAAGGAGCTGCGTCGCAATAGCTTTGCTGGAGCCACTCTGGTAGCTGTACCGTCCCTGCAGATAGCCTTTTTGGCTTTGGTCTGTGGAGGCGATGCGGATAGCACCTAGCTGGCATTGCGGATTGACCAGATAGTCGGCGACCCAGGGCTTGCCCTTGGGGCTATGGAGTGAGACCTCGAGGGAGCCTTTCCCAACGCTGTACTCACTATCGGCTAGGTAGGTAGGCTGTCCGAGGAGCAGGTCGCGCAGAAGTGTGTAGGAGACCTCGGTCGCAAGTTGTTCGCTCAGCTCAGAGTAAGTGATGGTGACCTTGGCGTCGTGCATCATATCGTACAGAGCGACGTGGTCGGGGAGCACGTAGATGCGCAGAGCCTCGATGAAGGGAAGCGGACGCGCCGAGAGCATCATGCCCTCGCTCTGATCTACAAAGAGGTCTATACGTGAGGATAACTGCGAGTTGCCTAGAGATAGCTCAGCATTAGCAATGCGATGCTCGGGCGTGTGGCTGATCTGGAGGATTTGGTCAGAGAGCCACGAGTCGCCTAGAGCGCAACCTTCGTCGTCTGCGACTGTGGGCGCCTTTGGAGAGCTAGAGTGAGTGGTGCGTGTGCCACAAGCTAGGAGCAGTAGCACGCTACTGATCAGGAGGAGGGTATATGGTAGGGAGTGTCTCATTGCTTGTCCATCATAACTAAGGGTTTAGCGCATCAATCTTCTGCTGGAGCGCCGTCGTGGGAGCTAACTTGTAAGCTCGCTGCCACTGCTGGAGAGCAGCGAGCCGATCACCACCCTGCAGATAAGCGTCGCCTAGTCGCTCGATGTAGCCCGCATTGGGCTTGCCTAATTGCTCGGCTCGCTCTACCGCTTGCGAGAGCATGAGCTGTGCCATGGTCGTTTGGCCTCGAGCTAAGAGGATCGTGCCGTAAGTGTCGAGGATGTTGGCCTCTTCGGGAGCTAGTCCGTAAGCTGTCGCGGCTAGTTGCTCGGCTTTCGCTAGATGGCTACTGTCTTGTGGTGATAAGGTGTAGAGGTAGTAGGCGTAGTTGTTGAGTAAGATGGCATCTCGTGGGAAGAGTCGCTCGGCTATCTCAAAGACCTCTAGCGCCTGTGCCGACTGCTTCTGCCGCTCGTAGATGAGCGAAGAGTAAAGGAGTAGCAGGCGTAGCCCTTCGGTCGGCTCAACGCCCTCAGCTGTCTTGAGTTTGGTCCAGTCTAACTGACTACTGATCGCTTGCTTAGCT
>CABQOJ010000257.1 GCA_902465775.1 uncultured Porphyromonas sp.
CCATCATGGCGCGAGAGCAGAAGTTCAAAGGAGTCATCGTGCCAAAAGAAAACGCTCGCGAAGCTGCCGTCGTCAACGACCTAGAGGTCTACGGTGTCGAGTCGCTCAGAGAGGTGATAGACTTCATCGCTGGGAGAGCGAAGCTAGAGCCCACGACAGTCAACACTCGCGAGGAGTTTGCCCAGCAGCAGTGCTTCTCTTCGGTAGACTTCAGCGAGGTCAAGGGGCAGCCCGCCCTCGTCCGAGCCATGGAGGTCGCAGCCGCAGGGGGACACAACATTATCATGATCGGTTCGCCAGGATCAGGCAAGTCAATGGTCGCCAAGCGTCTGCCCACGATCCTACCGCCGCTCACCCTCCACGAAGCACTCGAGACCACCAAGATATACTCCGTAGCGGGCGCTCTCAAAGGTAACGTATCTCTGATGAAAAGCCGCCCCTTCCGTGCGCCCCACCACACCATTTCCAATGTAGCGCTCGTCGGTGGTGGCACGACCCCACGACCAGGCGAGGTGAGCTTGGCACACAACGGCGTGCTCTTCCTCGATGAGCTGGCCGAGTTCAATCGCGTAGCCCTCGAACTGCTACGCCAACCGCTCGAAGACCGCACCATCACCATCTCTCGTGCCAAAGCAACCTTCAGCTATCCCGCCTCCTTCATGCTGGTGGCTGCGATGAATCCCTGTCCTTGTGGTTACTACAACGACCCCAACCGTGAGTGTACCTGTCCTCCAGGTGCACCCGCTAAGTATTTGCAAAAGCTTTCCGGTCCTCTCTTAGACCGCATAGACATTCAGATCGAGACTCGTCCCGTAGACTTTGACTCCCTCTCCGACCGTCGCCCCTCCGAAAGCAGTGCTGCGATCCGAGAGCGCGTTATCAAGGCGAGAGAGATACAGCTCCAGCGCTTCGCACCCTACCCTGGGATCCACTGCAATGCGCAGATGACCCCACGCTTGATGAAGCAGTTCGCCTATGTCGAGGGCGACGCTATGCAGATACTTCGACAGGCCATGATACAGCGCGACCTCTCTGCGAGAGCGTACGACCGCATCCTCAAGGTGGCTCGCACCATTGCCGACCTAGACGGTTCCGAGCAGATCTCGCTCAAGCATATCAGCGAGGCGATCAACTACCGCAACCTGGACCGCTCCTCCTGGGGCATCGTCTCCGTCTAGCCATAGGTTATACAATAAACAGCCTTCCTCCGCCGTTAGTTCAGTAAAACAATAGACTCTATGAAACTTCGCAATCTATTCATATCCACTCTTATGCTCCTAGGCTTGGGGGCGCTAACGTCTCACCTCTCAGCGCAGGAGGTGAGCCAAGACAGACGCTTCAACCCAGTGCTCACCTCAGTACCCTCGCTCAATATCAACCCGAGCGCCCGTGCTGCGGGTCTAGCCGATATGGGTGTCTCGACCACGCCAGACGTACAGTCTCAGTACTTCAACCCCGCTAAGTACGCCTTCCTCAGTAGCAAGGCCGGTATCAGCATGTCCTACACACCTTGGCTCGCTAAGCTGGTCAAGGATATCAAGCTCATGGAGCTAGTCGGCTACTATAAGATAGGTCGTGAGAGCAACCAAGCACTGAGCGCCTCGGTACGCTACTTCTCCTTTGGTGCTATCGAGCAGTTTGACAACATGTCCAAGTCTCTCGGTGAGGCGCACCCCAATGAATTTGCCGTAGACTTTGGCTACGGGCTACAGCTCTCTGACAACTACTCGATGGCGGTCGCTCTGCGCTATATCCGTGCCGACAACAACCTCGCAACGGGTGAGAAGAGCGCGGGCAATGCCTTTGCAGCAGACATTTCGGGCTTCTACAACCGTTACTTTGACCTAGGCTCTGCCGAGAGCTTGTGG
>CABQOJ010000258.1 GCA_902465775.1 uncultured Porphyromonas sp.
CTCGGCACGAAAGATGAGTGAGTCGCCACGCGCCGTCACGAGGTCTCGCTCGGGTCGCAGACTGCCCCCGAGGGTAGAGTAAGCATCGTTGCAAGAGGTCAGTCCTAGAGTGCATAAAATGCAGATCAGGAGAGGCGTCTGGAGGATATGTAGTAAGGTCCGATTCATAGATTCAGTCTAAGTGTCAGGAGCTCGGTCCGCAGTCTCAGTATAGTAGCTCAAGATCAGCAGAAAGCACCAAACAGGTAATCTAGCTCCAAAGGTAAGGAAAAAAACGATTTGACCGTACGTTCCTACCACGCACCCGCTATATACTGATGCGCATATAGGTGATACTTAACAACTGCTCGCGAACTTCTCCAGCTCTTCACGTGGAAAATCGAAAATGCCCACGTGAAGGAGAAATATTCTCCACGGAGGCGGGAAATAAAACTTCGGAAGAATGAGATGAAACTTCGGAAGAAAGAAATCGAAGTTCCGAAGAATTTGTTCGTTTCTCCGTGGAGATTCGCAAATCTCCACGGAGGAATCCCTCGATTTCCTCGATAGTGTCGCTGATGATGCCATCCCGTCTCACCCTCCCGACGACCCCATAACAGTGGTTAGTCTAGTCGAGGCTTGACCCAGCCATCTAGGCGCGAGGTGAAGTGCAGCCCTGGGATGGTCCGCTCGGAGTGATCTACTTGTAGGGTGCTCAGTAGCGTATAGTTCGTCGCGTCGAGTGCGTAGTAGTTTGTGATGTCGGCTGTGGAGACCTTGAGCGTGTAGCTGTCTAGGTCGTTGCCGATGATGGTGAGATCCTCACGGAGCGGATCCCATGAGGGGATCTCTAGGCGACAGGGGCGATAGCCCTCACGCTCGATCAGATAGAGCTGATGATCTCGGGTAGAGATGAGACCGATATGCCGACGACTCGGTAGCTCCCAGACGAAGGCCTGGGCTGCCTCTACGCCCTCGGGCAGGTCAATAGCTCGCAGGTAAGGCTTGCCAGCCATTTGCTTGAGGTGAAAGAGCTTACCACGCTGGTCAATGAGGAGGTAGCCGTTGTCATATTCCTTTTGCGCAGTGGCATTGCCTGCTACGCACTGGGCGGGGAAGGCGAAGCCTTTCTCCTGAAAGAGCTTCGTATAGAGATCACTTTTCGCCTTGTCGGTCTGATTGCTCTTCATATCGATGAACTCGATCGCTTGCCCTGTGATGCGAAAGAGATCTTCGGGCATCTCTAGCTTGACTCTCCGTGAGGCGCTCTCAAGGAGTGGGTAGAGCGCCACGGCAGGCGTAGCGAGGGTGCATGGCGAACAGCGGAAGGTGACAGCACCCCGCTGTATAAGCTGCGGGGTCACAGCCTCTCCATAGAGCGTGTCGGGGAGGCGACCATCGGTCAGGAGCTGACGGTAGTAGAAGGTGGGGAGCAGACTGTCGACCTCCTCACGACTATACTGCCCACCCTGACCACTACGGTAGGTCATCGTACCCTCGTCGTGATCTGTGATGATGAAGTCGCCTAGGAGCTGACTGTAGATGGTGAATGGCTCACGGCTCGCATCGGCTCGGAGGTAGTTGTACCACCAGGGGATCTGCCAGATGATGAGTAGTGCTACGGTGATGTATAGGAGTATTGTGGCTATGCGCTTCATAGTAGTCTAGTCTTGTCGTCCCTCTTTGAAGCGGCTCACAGAGAGCCATACGAGTGTCGAGGAGAGGATGGTGTAGATAAGTAGCGTAGGCAGGAAGGGTGCGTAAGCTCCTGCTGTGGGGGAGATGAAGTTGATGCGTATCAAGAGTACAGCGACTAGGGTGTAGAGGATGCGTCTGCGCCAAGTGGGCTCTAGGAGTATCCAACTCATCA
>CABQOJ010000259.1 GCA_902465775.1 uncultured Porphyromonas sp.
CCTGCGCAGCGTTGCGTCGCATCTTGAGCCCCGTGAGGAGGTCAAAGCGGAAGTCCACCTTGTTGTCCCTGGGCCAGACCATCTCTCTGTCCTTAGCATTGTCACTGTAAGTGCCGAAGGGGGTCAGCTCGAGGGGGACGCTGTACTCGTAATAGTTGTTTGTGTAGTCAGAGCCTAAGCGGAGGAAGGCGGTCATCTCGCCATTGCCCGTGGGCGTCCCCTCCTCGGGTAGCTCCTCGGCATGGACAAACAGCTCGATGCGCTTGTAGCGACGCAGGTCTAGTCCCGTATTCTTGTAGACAGCTCGGGCATCGCCTGGAGCTAGTCGCTTGATGCGTAAGCTGAGCGCCTGCTCGTTCTGACGAATGGCTTGCGCCTGACTGGGGCTGACGCTACGAGAGACGCCTGGCGGGAGGATATAGTTGATCGGCTTGCGGTCACCATTCTCCTCGATATTGACCGTATTGACCTCCATCGTACCATTAGATATAGGTGTGACGGAGGGAGCGTGTAGCGGGCGGTCATACTGTCGCCACTCGCCACGCACCATCTTAAAAGTTCCGAAGCGCAGCACGACAGGCTTGTCCCACTGCGTCAGGTAGAGGCGCATGAAGCGGATACTCTTGAGGTCGGCTATGCCCCCTACCCTGCGGGTCGGCTCTCGTACGGGGATCTTAAACTGATACCACTTGACCGTCTCTTGCTTGCCGTTGGCTAGCTTCACATTGACCGACCGCTCGTCAACGATGTAGTTGCGTCCCACCTGCATCTCGACTGGCGAAAGTGCTATCTCGTACTCGAAGTAACGCTCCTGCTCGTTGAGCGTGTTGTCCTGGTTGATGTCCTCCACATCCGGCACGACACGGCTCGCCACGCTGTAGGAGCCAGTCTCATTGGTCGCCTCAGCACTATTGCCCTCGACCCCGTTGTAGTACTTGTACCGCTCGAGGATAGAAGCCTGTAGCTGGTCATAGCGCTCGTCGCGATAGTGACGGAAGCTATCACCCGCCGGGTCATTCAGCGGACTCATCGGATCGCCCTGCCACTGCTCGAGCACTTCGCCCGACACCTTGCCACGGATTGCGGAGAGATAGTTGGCATAAGCGGGGAAAGCCTTCTCCTGCTCAGAGCTTAGTCCATTGAAGCCCACATCTTGCTTGCTACGCGCCCCAGCAGCATTGTCAAAAGAGTAGCCCGCCGTCTGACGAATAGGCACGCGCCCCCAGACCGTCTCGATGGTTGCCGAGGGGTCATCGTTGAGCGGCATACCATTCTCAAAGAACTTCTTCTCATCCTTCAGCACCTCCTCCGATACCTCGCCCAGGTTGAAGAAGAGCTTGCCACTCGTTGGTGCCGTCTCGGGATAGATGAAGGGATCCATCATCCAGAACTCGATGTACTCGATATTGGCTGCCTCAAAGTCGCTCTGGTCTATCTTGCGCATCATACCGCCCCAGTTCTCGGTGGGGTTCATGAGCTTACCATCGCTACCGACCTGATCGCTGTTGAGGTTGTACGGGCCACGCTCATTGGGATAGTAAGCGAGGCAGAGCGTCTGCAGGTAGGACTGCTGGGCAAAGTTCTCATCTCTATAGGGGAACAGCTCCGACATACGTACCTCTCGCGAGTAATGGTTCGAGAGCATGTCGGGATTGTTGCGCAGGTAAGAGGGTGTCAGCGAAGAGCCAGCACGGTTTAGCATCGGGTCTATGTAAAACCAGTTGAGCAAGGCTCGCCGATTGCCGTAGCGCAGATCATTGACCATTCGAGCCTCGGGGAAGAGGTCCGCCGCCCCGTCCGCTGGGTCGTGCCACGGCGTAGAGCTCAGCATCCAGGCGTAAGGGTTCA
>CABQOJ010000260.1 GCA_902465775.1 uncultured Porphyromonas sp.
ACGAGTAACGGTTGTAGGGACGCTCGGTCGAGCGTCCGTCCCCGTTAAAACCACGGACGCCGTAACCTTTGATGCAACGGGCGCTGTCTCCTTTGATACAACGGACGCACGACCGTGCGTCCCTACATTTCGCTACACGTCTCGTCGTTCGCGGTCGGACGATCGTGCGTCCCTACAGCCGTTACACGTCTCGTCGTTTGCGGTCGGACGCACGGCTCGAGAGATTTGCGGAGTTGAGATGTTGGGGTGTTTGTTGCTATCTGCTTTAGTTTTCGTAACTTTGGACGATTTTATCGAGGTATAAGACAAATAGAACTAAGTAATCAGACGATTTTTATGATCAATCCGGTCAACAAGACAATCACCCTACCCGATGGTCGCACGATCACCATCGAGACGGGCAAGCTTGCTAAGCAAGCCGACGGTGCTGTCACCGTAACCATGGGCTCTACCGTACTACTCGCAGCTGTGACGGCTGCTAAGGAGGCTAAGCCCGATGTGGACTTTATGCCACTACAGGTAGAGTACAAAGAGAAGTATTCAGCCATAGGTCGCTTCCCCGGAGGCTTCACACGCCGTGAGGGACGCGCCTCAGACTATGAGATATTAACCTGCCGACTGGTGGACCGCGCTCTGCGTCCACTCTTCCCCGATGACTACCACGCAGAGGTTTATGTGAACATTATCCTCTTCTCCTCTGATGGAGAGGATATGCCAGACGCACTTGCTGGGCTAGCTGCTTCGGCAGCGCTGGCAGTCTCTGATATTCCTTTCGGAGGTCCTATCAGTGAGGTGCGCGTAGCTCGCATTGATGGTGAGTTTGTCATCAATCCTACCTTCGAGCAGCTAGAGCGTGCGGACATTGATATGATGGTCGCAGCGACGCTCGACAACATTATGATGGTCGAGGGCGAGATGGAAGAGGTCCAGGAGGAGGAGATGCTCGAGGCTATCAAGGTGGCTCACGAGGCTATCAAGGTACAGTGCCAGGCTCAGCTAGAGCTCTCGGAGGCTGTCGGTAAGATGACCAAGCGTGAGTACCCTGCTGAGGAGCAGGACGAGGAGCTGCGTGAGCGTATGCAGCGTGAGCTCTACGACAAGATCTACCACGTGGCTACGGCTGGCACCGACAAGCATGCTCGTGGCGACGCTTTTGCAGCGATCGTTGAGGAGTTCAAGGCGCAGTTTACCGAAGAGGAGCTGGAGGAGAAGGGCATGATCATAGACCGCTACTACCACGACATGGAGAAGGCGGCTATGCGTCGTATGATCCTCGATGAGGGCAAGCGTCTCGATGGTCGTCGCACCGACGAGATACGTCCTATCTGGATCGAGACCGACTGCCTGCCTGGTCCTCACGGATCGGCTATCTTCACACGTGGTGAGACGCAGTCACTATCTACTGTGACGCTCGGCACCAAGAGCGATGAGAAGCTGGTCGACGATGTGCTCAACTACGGCAAGGAGCGCTTCCTCCTACACTATAACTTCCCGCCTTTCTCCACAGGCGAGGCAAAAGCTTCGCGCGGCATCAGCCGTCGTGAGATAGGTCACGGAAACTTGGCACACCGTGCGCTGAAGCGTATGATCCCTGAGGACTATCCTTACGTGATCCGCGTGATGAGCGACATCCTTGAGTCCAACGGTTCCTCCTCTATGGCAACTGTTTGTGCTGGTACGCTCGCTCTGCGTGATGCGGGTGTCCAGATGAAGAAGCCTGTCTCTGGTATCGCTATGGGTCTCATCAGCGAGAACAAGGGTACCAACTACGCTATCCTCTCCGACATCCTAGGCGACGAGGATCACCTCGGCG
>CABQOJ010000261.1 GCA_902465775.1 uncultured Porphyromonas sp.
GAGAATTACCGACGACTGGGCAACACGCCCCGTGCGCTCAACTGCTACAACCTAGCTCTCTCGGGGGACTATCCCGACTCGATCCTCCACCTACGCATTGCTCAGGAGCTACAGCAGCTAGGACGCTGGCGGGAGGCGGGCAAAGCTTACGAGCAGTTTCTAGAGTACTACCCACACGACTACTTCGGACGCATAGGACTGGCGAGTGTGCGTCAGGCTGATTCGCTCCTCGCCCACCCCACGGGACACACAGTTGAGACGGATCGTCTCTTGATCTCGCCCTATGCGGAGTTTGCCTCTTGCTATGCGCCCGACGGCACGATACTCTACTTCACCAGTAGCCGGGTGCCTCTCCGTGATATGTTGCAGGAGAGCGAAGTGACGGGGCTGGGGACGAACAATCTCTTTATGATCAAGCAGGACGCTACGGGCAAGTGGTCCCGCCCCGACAGCGTGCCAGGCAGTGTCAATACGCCCGAAGATGAGGGTACGCCCTCCATCTCGTCAGACGGCAACACGCTCTACTACTCCTACGCTGAGCAAAGCTCTACCTACGACCGTACCGTGCAGATCTACAAAGCCTCCAAGTCTAGCCAAGGAGGCTGGGGCAAAGGCGAGCGCGTACCCATCTGGGAGGATTCGCTACGCATGGCGGCGCCCCCCGCCATTGACGCTTCGGGACGATACCTTTACTTCGTGAGCGAGGGGGCTGGTCTGGGGGGCAAAGACCTTTACCGCATAGCCCTCAGCGAGCATGGCTGGGGCAAGCCGGAGCACCTCGGCAACGAGATCAATACGCCTGGCGACGAACTCTTCCCCACGATGGTGGGCGACAGCACCCTGTACTTCTCCTCCGATGGACGTGTGGGGTTGGGCGGACTGGACCTATACAAGGCGCAAATGGACTCGCTCGGCGGGTGGCAGGTGACGCATCTGGGCGCTCCGATGAACTCCCCCGCCGATGACTACGCCCTCACCTTCTCACCGAAGCCGCAGTCGGGCTTAGCGGAGGAGGGTTACCTCTCCTCGACTCGTGGCGACCAGCGCGGACGACCACACCTCTACCGCTTCTCATTGCCCGCCACCATCATCCGCATCGATGGCTTCGTGATGGACCGTGAGGGGTACGGCATCCCGCAGGCGACGGTACGCATTGCCGATGAGCAAGGTTTGCTCGCCACGCCCATTGTTTCGACACGTGACGACGGTTCTTTTGTCCTTGAGATTGCGGGATCCAACCGCTACGTGCTACATGCCTCGCACCCGGACTACCTCAACCAATACATGCCGCTCGTGACCGACAGCGCCACCGAGAGCACCGACTACTTGGTTGACTTTTACCTAGCTTCGCGCCTGCACTCGGAGCAGATCCACGACATCTACTACGACTTTGACCGAGCTTCGCTACGCCCCGAGGGGAAGAAGAGTCTCGACTACCTCGTCACGCTCCTAGAGCAAAACCCCGACGTGCGCCTCGAGCTGAGCAGTAACACCGACCGCAAGGGTTCGCAGAGGTACAATAAGAGGCTCTCACAGCGTCGTGCGCAGAGCGTCGTCGACTACCTCATCGCCAAGGGGATTGCGGCCGACCGACTAGAGGCTCGTGGCTACGGCAAGGAGCGTCCTTACGTAGTGACCAAAGGAATGGCGGTGCGCTTCGATTGGTTGCCCGAGGGGCAGGAGCTAACGGCCGAATGGGTCGGCGCGCTGACCGAAGAGCAGCAAGTCGTCTGCGACCAGCTCAACCGCCGCACCGAGTTTACCGTCATACAATAATATATAGAGTGACCTAAGCAATGATACATTACCA
>CABQOJ010000262.1 GCA_902465775.1 uncultured Porphyromonas sp.
TATCGAGTCTTTAGCTCAGCTGGTTTAGAGCATCACCTTGACAGGGTGGGGGTCGGCGGTTCGAATCCGCCAAGACTCACTGAAGTTGTTAATGTTGTACGATTAATAAGTTGTTGTACGATTGTTACATTGCAGGGAGGCTGTCGCTGGTAGCGATGGCCTCTTTTGTTTATGACGAGCGACGATGATGTGAACAGGTGGTGAACTTGCGATCGGAGGCGTGTGCGCTCAGAAGAATTATATATCTTTGCAAAGCAGGGGCGGATAGATCTGATTCGCCTCGTATAGCAAATGTCGAAATACAATAGAGATAGCAAATGCGACGAATAGTACAGATTATATGCTTGGCGCTGATAACGCTCTACGGAGCTCAGGCACAGCAAATAGACAAGGCTCGAGGATCCGTCTACGAGGAGCAGACGGGGACTCCCATACCCGCGGTCGATGTGACTTGGACCGCTGAGGGGCTTACCTCGCAGGTGCGGACCGATGCCTCGGGAGCTTATACCATATCTTATAGTGGCACGGGTCGGCTCACGGTCATATTCAATAAGTCGGGCTACCGTGCAGAGGTGCTCGAGCTGGAGTGGCCTCGTGAAGCTAACCGACTGGAGCGTGTCACGCTCACACCGACGCTCACGGCTGCTGACATGGCAGACCTCTCGACGACGGACTTCGTGATGAGCGATGACGGCGTGACGGCTGGAGATATTTCTCCGCTTCTGACCGCTTCGAGAGATCCCTATACCAATAAGGCGGGTTTCCAGTTTAGCCCGATGCGCTTTAGGGTGCGTGGGTACGATTCATATTACCAGTCTCAGTACCTCAACGGTATGCAGATGAATAATATGAACAATGGCTACTCCTCTTACTCCCTATGGAATGGGCTGAACAATGTGACCCGTGTGCAAAACAATGAGGACGGTCTGCAGCCGATCGACTACTCCTTTGGTAATATCGGCGGAACGATGAATATCCTGACGCGTGCCTCGGGTTATCGCCCTGGTACGACGCTCACTTTCTCAGGAAGCAACCGCACTTACAACTACCGCACGATGATAACGCACGCCACGGGCATGATGCCTGAGGGGTGGGCTATCACGGCGAGTGCCTCGCGTCGCTGGGGTAATCAGTCTTATGTGCAGGGACAGTTTTACGATGCATGGGGTTACTTCCTCTCTCTAGAGAAGCAGTTCACTCCGCAGCACTCTTTGGGCTTGGTCGTCCTAGCGGCTCCCACAGAGCGTGGTGTTGCTTCAGGTACGACGCAGGAGGTGTATGACCTGGTCGGGTCAAACTTCTACAACCCGAATGTGGGCTTCCAGGGAGGCAAGCTACGCAATGCACGTGTTCGCTCTAATCATGAGCCGATCATACAGCTGCAACACTACTGGCAGATCAATGAGAAGAACAAGCTAACGACGGGTGTAGGCTATCGCTTTGGTAAGAATGCCTACTCAGCTCTTAACTGGGGCAATGGTCCTGACCCACGTCCTGACTACTATCGCAACTTGCCTAGCTACTACGGCTACATGAGCGAGACGCAAGATCCAGACATGTCAGCTTACTATGAGGAGCTTTGGCACTCGGACTGCAACATGCGCTACATTGACTGGGATCGCCTATACAATATTAATAGGAATAACTATCAAGTCCTTTTCGATGAAAAGGGCCGTCAGATCGCAGAGGGCAATCGAAGCATCTACGTTGTGGAGGATAGACGCTCAGACCAGCGTCAGTTTAACTTCGCCACTACCTGGAATGCGCTTATCAACAAGCACCTCCGCTTTGAAGATCGGAAGAGCACA
>CABQOJ010000263.1 GCA_902465775.1 uncultured Porphyromonas sp.
ACATCTCCGAGTAAGTGGTCGTGTGCTGCCCCGTCTCATAGAGCGAAGAGATAGCTTGCGTGGCTAGTCCTAGGTCGGGTATCAAGCTATTGAGTAGGGTCGACTTGCCGGTGCCTGAGTGCCCCGCGATGAGTGTGCACTTGCCGTCGAGAAGTGACAAAAGTGCGTCGGTGCCTTGATGTTGTAGAGCTGATATGGGGTGGCAGGGATAGCCCAGCGGGGTGTAGATCTCGGTCAATTCGTGCATCACCTCCTCCTCGTCGGGCTTGAGGTCGTCGACCTTGTTGATGAGGATCTCGGTGGGGATGCGGTACGCCTCAGCCGTGGCTAGGAAGCGATCGATGAAGGTGTAGGAAGTGCGAGGGCGAGCGATGGTGACCATCAAGAGGGCTAGGTCAATGTTTGCCGCAAGGATGTGCGACTCCTTCGAGAGATTGGTGGCGCGCCGTATGATGTAGTTGCTCCGCGGCTCGAGAGACTCTATATAAGTGACCTCTTGCAGTGGATCAGGCGTGAAGTGCACCCAGTCACCGACCACTACGGGGTTGGTGCTGCGAATGCCCTGTATGCGCACCCGCCCTTTGATCAGACAGGCGTAGACCCGCTCCTCCTCGGGGACGTGTACTGCACAGTTGTTGCCGATGACCTTGATGACTCTGCCTCGCATAGGATAGGGAAATGGGGGAAAATGGTAAGAGCAAAGCCACAGCCCACAGCTTGAGGGGGAAAGGTCAGACGTAGCGAAAGAGCGTCTCTCCGCTCCGCCTGCCCGCTCAGGCTGTAGGTGTGACTTGCATAGGGTGAAGTGAGATAGGGGAGTGGCGCAGAGTTAGATCGTCATGATCTCCTTCTCCTTAGCCGCTAGAGCCTCCTCGACGCGACCTATGTACTTATCGTGGAGCTTCTGGGCTTCGTTCTCCGTTTGCTTGATCGTATCCTCTGGTAGGTCCTCAGCTTTGACCGCTTTCTTTGCAGCGTCGATAGCGTCACGGCGTGCGTTGCGGATGCTAATCTTAGCCTCCTCGCTCTCAGCTTTGCACTGCTTGACCAGCTCCTTGCGGCGCTCCTCCGTGAGTGGGGGCATAGCGATGCGGATCATCTCGCCATTGTTGGTCGGTGTGATGCCTAGGTTAGAGTCGAGGATACCCTTCTCGATATCCTTGATGAGCTTCTTGTCCCACGGTGTGATAGCTAGCGTACGCGCATCGGGTACAGTCACAGTGGCAACCTGATTGAGAGGCATCGGCGCCCCGTAAGCCTCGACGGTTATGTCGTCCAGAAGGACAGGATTCGCCTTACCCGCACGTATGCGGTCTAGCTTGTCCTGGAGGAATTCGACAGCTTTGAGCATAGACTGCTCAGCAGGTTTGGTAAATTGGCTTGTACTCATATTTCGTTGTGATTGGTTTCTAGGTTATTGATTAGGAAACGATTGATCCGATCTCCTCGCCACGCATCACACGAGCCAGGTTGCCCGTCGTGTCCATGTCAAAGACGATGATCGGCAGGTGGTTCTCCTGACAAAGCGTCATAGCGGTCAGATCCATGATCTTGAGCCCACGGTCGTAAACCTCTTGGTAGGTGAGACGAGAGAGCTTGATTGCTGTCGGGTCGCGCTCAGGATCGGCCGTGTAGATACCATCGACGCGGGTCCCCTTGAGCATAATGTCAGCTTGTAGCTCTATGCCACGGAGTGCTGAGGCAGAGTCGGTGGTGAAAAACGGATTGCCCGTACCGCCAGCGATGAAGACGATATGCCCCTGCGCTAGCAGTTGGCGAGCCGTGAGCG
>CABQOJ010000264.1 GCA_902465775.1 uncultured Porphyromonas sp.
CAGTTTGTCACCTCAAATGCGTGCGTAAGTCCGACAAAAGGTATACCTTTGTCTATCTAAGAGCTGTAGCACGTTGCTACTCTCCCCTGCAAATATACTAAGAAAAACTATGAAACTCGTCATCGTATCCGTTATCCTCGTCGGACTTGCCGTACTTCTGCTCGCCTTGCGACTGATCGTCAAGGGCGACAAGAGCCCTCAGAGCTCGCACATCGAGGACAGCAAAGCTCTTAAGAAGAGAGGCATAGGATGTGCCAACAAGCAGATGGCGGAGCTGGCTACGAGACAAGACCTAGCCGACCGCATAGCCGATGATCCGCAGTAGTTCTCTCCCCACCTTTAGTCAAATCAACACAACATCTATATGAACAAGAAGTTTATCCTCCTACTCCCTCTACTCATTGCGTCTCTCCTACTCGGTAGCTGCAATAAAAAACAGAATGGTCAACCCACAACTTCGGACAGCCTGACAGCAGTTACCACCGATCCTACGCATCAGCTCAAGATAGGCGTCGTATCTCTCGACTCGCTCTACAAGAACTACGAGTACTACACTCAAGCAAACAAACAGATCGAGGCTCAGATCAAGCGCAATCAGCAGACACTAGCCAACAAGGCACAGAAGGCTCAGCAAGCCTACGCCAGCTATATGGAGAAGGCTCAGAAAGGTCTCTTCACCACTCAAGCTCAGGTCGATGCCGAGGAGAAGCGCATCACCGCCATGCAGCAGGAGGGCGCTCAGCTGGAGCAGCGTTACGCTGAGGAGGCGATGAAAGCTCAGGCAGATGCTCAGAAAGCCCTTCACGATGAAGTGGTCGCTCAACTCAAAGCCTTCAACGAGGACAAGAAGTACGACCTGATCCTCACCTCCGCAGGACTTGAAGGCGTGATGTACGCTGGCGAAAGCTTTGACATCACCCAAGAAGTCATTGACTTCCTCAACGCTGCTCACAAAGCTAAGGCCGAGGACGCCAAGAAGTCTAAGAAGTAATCCACACATCTCGTGTGCCGTAAGCCACGCACACTCGCTAAATACTTACCTACTATGAAAATCGCTATACTCGGATACGGACGCATGGGGCATATGATCGAAGAGGTCGCCACCCAGCGCGGACATCAGGTGGTCGCTCGTATAGATAAGGCTGACGCTGCCCTATTAGAGGACGGTTCTCTGCGAGAGGCCGACGTCGCCATTGAGTTCTCCACCCCTGAGAGTGGCTATCAGCTTTGCCAAGCTGCCCTAAAAGCGGGACTCCCTGTGGTCACAGGCAGTACTGGTTGGAAAGAGCAACTCGAGGAGCTCAAGGCTGAGGTGCAAAGCTCTGGACGTGGTGGACTCTTTGCAGCGTCCAACTTTAGCCTCGGGATGAACCTGATGATGATCCTCAACGAGCAGCTTGCCCAGCTCATGGCTCCCTACCCCGAGTACACGCCACGCATTCAGGAGACGCATCACATACACAAGCTTGATGCGCCTAGTGGTACTGCGATCACACTCGCCGAGGGGCTCATCGAGCAGACCCCCTCGCTACACGACTGGCATCTAGGGCTTGAGACGCACGACGGCTCTCTCGGCATTGAGGCAATCCGTGAGGGCGAGGTGCCTGGCATCCACACCGTCATCTACCACTCCGACATCGACGAGATAACGCTTCGCCACGAGGCTTATAGCCGTCGGGGCTTCGCTCTAGGAGCCACCCTCGCGGCTGAGTATCTTCAGCAGCACCCTGTAGGCGTCTGGTCTATGCGTGACCTCATCCTACACAAATAGTCCTACCCACACA
>CABQOJ010000265.1 GCA_902465775.1 uncultured Porphyromonas sp.
AGGCGTCTGGCAACTCCTGCTCCGAGCGACAACCATCTAGTGGTGTCTGCCAGCCAGGTAGCTCCTGATAGATTGGCTCTATATCTGCCTCCAGAGAGTACGGCATGTTCTTGTACTCCTTATCACCTATGCGGTAAGCGACGCAAGCCTTGATGGTAGGAAGCGTGTCCAAGACATCGCTCTTCATCATGATCAGATGAGTCACGCCACTGAGCATGATCGTGTAGCGCAGGGCTACAAGGTCTATCCAGCCACAGCGACGGGGACGTCCCGTGACTGCGCCGAACTCATGTCCACGATCCGCCATCAGATGACCCACCTCATCTTGTAGTTCTGTGGGGAAGGGACCCGACCCGACACGTGTACAGTACGCCTTGAAGATACCGTATACTCGTCCTATCGCCTTGGGCGAAATGCCGAGACCGATACAGCAACCAGCACTTACCGTGTTACTACTGGTTACAAAGGGATAAGTACCAAAGTCCACATCTAGTAGCGAACCCTGAGCACCCTCTGCTAGAACATTCAAGCCTTCTTCTAGAGCCTCATTGATTAGGATCTCGCTATCTACAAATTGGTAGTCCTTGAGGTACTCAATGGCTTTGTGGAAAGCCTCCTCCATCTCAGGCAGCTTGGATAGGTCAGCGCCCATCTTCTGCAAGAGGTCCACATGGCGATCTCGTACAGCCTTGTAGCGAGCCTCAAAGTCTCGCTCTATATCACCGATGCGTAGTCCCGTACGAGCCACCTTGTCGGTATAGCAGGGACCTATTCCCTTGCCCGTAGTGCCGATCTTAGCAGCGCCCTTGGAGAGCTCCTGCGCTGCATCTAGCAGGCGGTGCGTCGGGAGGATAAGGTGCGCTTTGCGGGATATGACGAGGCGCTTCTTGATGTCATGACCGCTCTGAGCCAACTGCTCAGCCTCCTCACGTAGTAGGACAGGATCTAGGACGACACCGTTGCCGATCAGATTGATCTTATTGCCCTGGAAAATACCTGAGGGGATCGAACGCAATACGTAGCGCTGTCCATCAAACTCCAGCGTATGCCCTGCATTAGGGCCACCTTGAAAGCGTGCTACCATCTGATAGCCTGGGGTCAGCACGTCAACGATCTTGCCTTTGCCCTCATCGCCCCATTGTAGTCCGAGTAGGACGTCTACCTTTTTCTTGTTCATGTCTTAATATATCTCTATCGGTCAGCGCCTTGAGGGGGCTTGCTGTAGCCTACCCGCTTGGTTTGCTAACCTCTTATTATTCGTCTTTGCAGTATCACTCTCGCAGCGGTGGCACACACCGTAAAAGATCAGAAGGGGCTGTGCCAGCCTATATCGAGAGGTCGTAACATGATGTAGTGCCTTGAGTCGTCGAGGCTGTCTATAGAGAACCTCAGCGCCACAGTAGCGGCAGCGACAGACGGCATAGAGACTAGCCTGCTCGCTCGTCAGGTAACGCGCCTCTTTCGACTGCGGGAGCTGCAAGATCAGCCCCGACTCGGCCAGCAGGCGCACCGTACTATAGACCGTGCCACGGCTCTGGTGACAACCCGCCTCCTTAAGCTGAGCCATCAGCTCCTCTGTCGTAAAGATACGACGCTGCGTACTGACCACCTGAGCAATTTCCACTCGCTCAGAAGTCAGTTGATAGCCGTGCTGCTTGAGAAAGGCCTTAAAGGGCGAAACCAAATCCGACATCATACTGCGCCAACCCCCTATCGTAGGAGGTGTGACATACTACAATTTTACTGCGTTACACATTAGCGACGACTACCACATCTG
>CABQOJ010000266.1 GCA_902465775.1 uncultured Porphyromonas sp.
ATCAGGCACAACACCCTGAGCAACGTATACGCATCATCAGCCAAACCAACCAAGGTCAGTCTGCAGCTCGTAACAAAGGCTTGGAAGTAGCTCAGGGAGCCTACGTTTGGTTTGTCGATGCCGATGACTGGGTAGATAGTGTCGCGGCAAGTTACCTGCTCACACTCATTGCCAAGGAGTCGTACGAGTCGTACGACATGCTCTGCTTTGGTGTGCGCAATGTCACAGACGAGGGGGAGGAGGTCTCCTCCGAGTGGTTGGACACCTCCGCACATGACTTTGACCAGCTTCAGTGTACCGATGGAAGAGCGCTCTTGACACAGCGCAACCTGTCGGGAGGCATCTGGGCCTTTCTCTGGCGACGCTCTATGCTCGAGGAGCATCAAGCACGCTTTATGGAGGGGTTGCTTCATGAGGACGCACTCTTCTACTGGCACTACACAGCCTATGCCGAGCGGGTGCTACTCGTCCCTATCGTAGCCTATTACTACTTTCAGAGAGCTGACTCTTCCGTCCACAATCCCGACACACTACACCTCCGAGGCATCTCTCGCCTAGAGGGTTCCTTCAGACTACTCGATTGTGCCAAGGAGCAGGAGGACCTGCGCTCATTCTATCTGAAGCGAGCCTCTGGCTTTTACCGAGCAGGTCTGCGTATGGTCGCTCGCTATGGTAAGGTCTCCGAGCTCAAAGCCTACACACAGCGTATGAAGAAGTCGGGAGACTACAAGCTCCTCATACGCTACGCTGGCCGTAAGGGTGCTCCGCTCATTCGTATAGCACACTGCGCCCCTAGACTCTTCAATCTGATCGCTCACATACTTCCCCCTGTAGCCTAGATTCCCATGTACCGTAACTACATCAAGCGACTCCTAGATATCATCTGCTCCCTGCTGGGACTGATCATCTTGTCTCCACTGCTTCTTGTGGTGATCGTGGTGATGTTCTTTGCCAATAAGGGGGCTGGGGTCTTCTTTTCTCAGGCACGTCCTGGACGAGGAGAGCGACTCTTTAATATGTACAAGTTCAAGTCGATGACGGACGAGCGAGATGCTGCGGGCAATCTGCTCCCCGATGCGAAGCGCCTGACCGCTATGGGGCGGTTTATCCGCAAAACCTCCATCGACGAGCTACCGCAACTGTGGAATGTGCTGCGTGGTGATATGAGCCTCGTGGGTCCTCGCCCCTTTCTAGCCACCTATCGTCAGATCCCTACGGAGCACCACAGAGTGGAGATCATCAGCGTCTCCATCGAGGGCGACCCGATAGCAATCACCCCAGCACAGCGGGTCCGATATCAGGTGCGTCCTGGGATCACCGGCTTGGCGCAGATCAATGGCCGTAACAAGCTAAGCTATCAGCATCGCTTTAAGTATGATGCGTGGTATGTGCGTCATCTCTCCTTCGCCCTGGATCTCAAGATCCTCTTAAAGACCGTCGGTCTGACACTCAAGATGAAAGATGTCTCCTCGGCAACGAGCGAAACAAGAAGCCACTCGTAGGGGCACATGGCTTGTGTCTAGCGAGAGGGCGTCCGTCCTCGTTAGCACCACGATGCTGTAACCTTTGACACAACGGACGCTCGACCGAGCGTCCCTACATATCGTTACACGTGAGGATTTGCATATCTCGGGGAGTTTTGGTTACTTTGCAGTACGATTAAGTAACCAACAAGCAATCACAGCCTATAGAATAGACAGCTACCTTTTATAAATACAAAGGATACTCTCTATATGACCAC
>CABQOJ010000267.1 GCA_902465775.1 uncultured Porphyromonas sp.
AGATACAGCACTACTGCTTCTGTCCACGTCAGTGGCAACTGATCACCCTAGAGCAACTATGGCACGACAACCATCTCACAGCGCTAGGACAGATCCTTCACAAGCGTGTGGACCAACCGGAGCTGAGCGCTCGCGTGGGAGACACGATTACGATGAGGCGGGTGCCACTCGTCTCCTACACTTTGGGGCTATACGGGCTATCCGACGCAGTGGAGTTGACCCCGCTACGGGATCATAGCCTGAGTCCCTTCCGACACCCTAAGTACCCTGGGACGTGGCAGGCGACTCCTGTTGAATACAAGCGTGGCAAGCCTAAGACTCACCTCGCTGACAAACTGCAGCTCTGCGCTCAGGTCATAGCCCTTGAGGAGATGTACCAAGTTTCTATTTCCTGTGGAGCACTCTACTATGGAGAGACACGGCATCGCCTGCAGGTCGAGATGGACGACGCCTTGCGGACAGCGTGCTACGAGGTGGCACGTAAGATGCACGAGGCCTTTGCACAGCGTACGCCTATACCAGCGCACTACACCCGTCAGTGTCGCTCCTGCTCTCTCCTCGATGAGTGCATGCCTCGTATCGCATCACACCGTTCGGCAAAGAGCTACCTAAAGCATCACGACATACTCACCTCATGAGAAAGCTACTCAACACCCTCTATATTCTTACACCCAACGTCTATCTCCTCAAGGACGGCACCAATGTCGTGGCGCGCGTAGATGGCGAAGAGACCTTTCGCATACCGATACACAACCTCGAGGGAATCATCACATTCTCCTATATGGGAGCTTCGCCAGGGCTGATGCAGCTCTGCGTGCAGGAGGGTGTCAAGCTCACCTTTCTCACACCCACAGGTCGCTATATAGGTTCGCTAGAGGGACCCACTAAGGGCAACGTCCTCCTGAGACGTACCCAGTACCGCATTGCTGACGACGAACCCGCCGCAGCTCACTTCGCCGCACTATTTATCTCGGCCAAGATAGCCAACCAGCGGTCGGTGCTGAGCAGATATATGAGAGACTACCACCCGACAGAGGGCGTGGAGGCAACCTTTCAAGAGGCACTCAGCCAGCTCAAGACTTTGCAAAAGAGCTTAGCCTACAAGCGTGACCGCATGACCGTTATGGGTGTAGAGGGCTTAGCGGCACAGCAATACTTTGCCCTCTTTCACCACCTCATAAGACGACCAGAGTTTACCTTCGAGGGGCGATCCCGACGACCGCCTCGCGATGAGACCAATGCGTTGCTCTCGTTCTTCTACACCATCCTCGCCCACGAGGTCACGGCTGCACTGGAGACCGTAGGCCTGGACCCATACGTAGGCTTCCTCCATACGGACAGGCCAGGCAGAGCGAGCCTTGCTCTAGACCTTATGGAGGAGCTTCGCGCCTACCTCGTGGACCGCTTCGTCCTGACTGTCATCAACAAACGACAAGTCGCCCCCTCAGACTTCATCACCCAGGGCGAAAACGGCTACATCCTCAGAGACGAACCCCGCAAAGAGCTCCTAGCCGCTTGGCAACAACGCAAGCGAGAGGAGATCACGCACCCTTTCCTCCAGGAGCGTATACCGATAGGACTGCTCCCCTATGCTCAGGCGTTGCTCCTAGCCCGATGCCTCCGAGGAGACCTCGACGACTACCCTGTCTTCCTAATCCAAAGCTGATGTACCTACTTGTCACCTACGATGTAAACACCGCCTCGCCCGACGGGGCTAAGCGACTTCGCCAAGTGGC
>CABQOJ010000268.1 GCA_902465775.1 uncultured Porphyromonas sp.
AGCGTGGCTGCAGCGTCTCGACCATCAGCTGGCGGTAGCTCTTGATGTCGGCCGTAGCGGCGCAGTCCGTCAATCTGCTGTCGTAGCCAAAGAGCGCTAGGCGATAGCTGGAGAGTGCTTCGGGCATCTTGCCCGTAAAGGTGACAACGCCCTCGTCATCGGTGTAGAGGTCAGCTAGGAAGAAGGCGGTCTGAGAGAAGTCCTTTCGCAGATTAGGCGTAACGTCTGTGACTTTCTCCTCGGCTAGTCTGTTTTCGCTCATATCTTCCACTAAGACTTCATCATTAGCTAGCCCCATCACTTCACCCTCTATGGAGGCGCTCTTAGCAAGAGCCATCACCGGATAAGCGCCTCCTCCATAGCCATAAGCCATCGGGTAGTAATCCTTCATATCGAAGCCAAAGCAGGGGTTCGGACTGACATCATGAAGGTAGAGCGGTATGTATTGAGCCAAGCGATCGATGCTGTGCGAACGTAGGCTCTCCAAGGCAGCGTCATACATCCACGCCATAACGGGGATGCGACGCGCCGGTGTGCCATCGCTGTAGGTGAGTCGAGCTTGCCACGTGTGTGTCTCGCCAGCGAGGAGCTTGTCGGGCATCTCGATCCACGAGAGCTGCAGGGTCGGCTGGTCAGCCGTATAGCGATACTCGAAGCTTTGAGAGCTGTAGCGTCCGTCGCGTACGCAGTAGAGCTCTATGCGGATCTGCCCTTTCGGGTCGACACTCTTGGGGAGCGTCGGCTGCCAGCGACCCACCTGCTGGGCAGGGAGCGCAGGGAGCTGTCCGTAGATAGCGGGCTGGTCTACCGTATTGATGACGTAGTAGATCGCCTGCTGGCTCTCGTTGCTGGCGTAGTATATCGTAGGCGTGCCACCTCGTGGGTATTCCTCCGAGGGCGAAGCTGCCCAGAGCGTATTCTGTGTCGATAGACGCTTGTCACGCTCTGCAAAGAGGACAATCTCCTCCTCTTCCTCTAGCGTCTTGCCCGTCTTATCGTGATAAATGTAAGTCAAGCGGTAGGAGCCCGAAGGTAGTCGAAGCCACTCAGCGGGCAGGTGCTGCTTCTCGTTGGCTGGCACCTCCACCGACCAAGAGCTTGTCGTATCAGCGAGCGAGGTGAGTCGTAGCTCTAGCATCGTGGCTATGGGAGCTTCGTCATTGTTGGTCACGCGGATGGTAAAAGTCTCTGTTCCATCCTTGAAGAAAGTCGACGCCCCCTCGTACTCTATAGATACAGGTCTCGAGCCAATCCAAATAGATCGCTCTAGTCGCTGCGTCTCGCCACTAGGCGCCGTGATGGTTACCTCTATATGGTAAGTGTGTAGGCTCCAAGGCTGCGGGTTCTGACGTATAGCCTCGGTGCGTAAGTCTGAGAGGGTGATCGGAAACTCAAAACTCCCCTCCTGCTCATTGACCTGAAGCGTGCCAGAGGTGAGTAGCTGATCGGGCATATCTTCATTTAACCTCCAGTCTCTGTAGCTTCCCGTCACGCTGTAGGTTACAGATGCCTCTGCGAGTGGATAGCCACTGTAAGTCATCGCAGAGCCACGAACGGTAATCGTGTCTTCCAGCTTCATCGCCTCCTCGGGCAGGGTCAAAGCACCCTCAAAGCTCGGACGCTTATACTCAGCTACGTGAATGGTTGTCTCATATTCGTCGAAATCATCTAGATCGCTATCACAAGAGACCTCAATGGTGTAGCCGCCCGTCAT
>CABQOJ010000269.1 GCA_902465775.1 uncultured Porphyromonas sp.
CGGGAGCTAGCTCACGATTGACCTGTACGTGAGGCTCTACGATGCGGGCGTTGGTGCCCGAGTTAAAGGAGAGCTTGAGATTGGTCGTGGGGTTCCAGACAACGTTTGCAGCACGCTGCCAGACGAAGTTCTGCACGAAGGTAGCTGGTAGCGACCAGTCAGCCATAGCACCTCCGCCAGGCATGAGGTTGCGCACCTGATGCTCGCTATAGTTGCGCAGGATGGAGCTGTTGAAAGCAAGCCGTGAGGGGAGGTAGTTGATCTGATAACCTCTCAGCGTCGAGGTGACCGTGCGGACAGCCTCGGAGGCGTTCTTACCTTGCTGGAGCTTGTCAAAAGGCTTCCACGGAGCCACCACGGGCGTATACTGATACTGCGCCGTAGCTTGCCACGTACGATTGCGGTCGTAGACAATCTCGGGGCTGTTCTTCTCATCCCACGACATCGAGTAGCCAAGCGTGAAGTTGGCTGGATCGTACGGCATCGGGGTCTTGCTCTGTATGTTGACCCCCACGTTAGAGAGCGACAGCGCATGAGCCTGTGTCCGTGTCAGCGCCATCGTCTTGATGGAGTCGCGTACCGACTCGTTGGCGGCATTGTCGAGCGCCTCCGTGAGGAGCAGGTCTTGGTCTAGCGGGTTGTACTGCGGACGGATCACTTCGTCTTGGTAGCTGTAGTAGAGCGGTATGCGCACCTTCGCTTTCTCGGGGAAGAACTTACCCAGCTCCACCTGCGTCGAGAGGTTGAGGAAGCCGGTGTCCTCTAGCTGTCTCTGCGCGAGTGACTGATCGAGTGCGCCAAAGCCCGCCGTACGGTAAGAGCCTCGAGCGTTAAACGAGCCTAGGTCACTCAGCTGTACCTGCAGATCAGCATTGGTCGCCCAGCCGCCCTGCTCTTGGTACTCGCTCAGGCGTAGCTCATTGACCCAGATTTCGGCACTCTTGATCTGGCCAGCACTGTTTCGCACACCGATCATGATGGTCTTGACATTGCTCAGCGAGGGATTACCCATCACGGTGATGGTGTTGCGTGGACGCTCAGCGTCAGGTACCGAGTAAGGCGTGTAGATGTCGGTCTCGCCATTAGCCTGCGCAGCGTTGCGTCGCATCTTGAGCCCCGTGAGGAGGTCAAAGCGGAAGTCTACCTTGTTATCACGTGGCCAAACCATCTCTCTATCCTTAGCATTGTCACTGTAAGTGCCGAAGGGCGTCAGCTCGAGGGGAACGCTGTACTCGTAATAGTTGTTCGTGTAGTCAGAGCCTAAGCGGAGGAAAGCGGTCATCTCGCCATTGCCCGTGGGTGTCCCCTCCTCGGGAAGCTCCTCGGCATGGACAAATAGCTCGATGCGCTTGTAGCGACGTAGGTCTAGCCCCGTGTTCTTGTAGACAGCTCGTGCATCGCCTGGTGCTAGTCGCTTGATGCGTAGGCTGAGCGACTGCTCGTTCTGACGAATGGCTTGCGCCTGACTGGGGCTGACGCTACGAGAGACACCTGGCGGGAGGATATAGTTGATCGGCTTGCGGTCACCGTTCTCCTCAATGTTGACCGTATTGACCTCCATCGTGCCATTAGATATAGGAGTGACGGCGGGAGCGTGTAGCGGGCGGTCATACTGTCGCCACTCGCCACGCACCATCTTAAAGGTACCGAAGCGCAGCACGACAGGCTTGTCCCACTGCGTCAGGTAGAGGCGCATGAAGC
>CABQOJ010000270.1 GCA_902465775.1 uncultured Porphyromonas sp.
ATACTGCCTGTCGAGCCAAAGAGTGCGATGCGTCGCATAGTGTGTAGTCTGCTTGTGGGAAGGGGGGGGTACAGGTCTAAGAGCCCTTGGGGTATGTGGAGCTGGATGGTTTTACTCTCAGGATCAATCGTCTCGACGAGTTCCTCGTGGATCGGTATCAAGCGCTGGGTGCCGTCGGAGCTTTCGATGGTGAGGAGGATGTTTTCCGTTTGGTCATTGATCTCTAGGATCGTGCCGACAGCTTCGCCCTCGGGGGTGACCACTCGGAAGCCGATGAAGTGATCCCAGCTATAAGCGACCTCGCTCTCTGCTAGGAGCTCTGTGGGAACGAAGAGACGCCACCCAGTCATCTTCTCAGCGATGGAGCGATCAGCGACATGCGCCAGGGTGAGCAGGTAGCTGTCTCCCTTGCTGCGATAGCTCAGGAGCTGGTACGGAACGGGCAAAGCGTCGATCTCGGCAAAGAGGTAAAAGGCTTCGCAGCTAGGGTCGCTGCAGAGGGTCTCTAGCTCGACGGTCAGGTAAGCGGTCAGCTCACCACGCACGCCGTGAGGCTTGCCTAAGTGGCCAATGGGCGTGAGCTCTGGTACGGTAAAGGTGGTGGTGCTACTCATCGCGTCTCTCGATGTGAGCGCCTAGAGCGTTGAGCCGCTCGTGTAGATGCTGGTAGCCACGATCGATCTGCTCGGCATTGTTGACCACGCTCGTGCCATCAGCGCTCATGGCCGCTATCAAGAGAGCGATACCAGCGCGTATATCTGGCGAAGCCATCACGGCAGGACGCAGACGGGTCTGGTGGTCTTTGCCGACGACCACTGCGCGGTGTGGGTCGCAAAGGATGATCTGTGCGCCCATATCAATGAGCTTGTCCACAAAGAAGAGACGGCTCTCAAACATCTTCTGATGAATAAGGACGGTGCCCTTGGCCTGTGTCGCTACAACGAGGAAGACGCTCAGCAGGTCTGGCGTCAGTCCTGGCCACGGAGCATCAGCGATGGTGAGGATAGAGCCATCCATAAAGGTCTCTATCTCATAGCTCTCTCTGGCGGGTATAATGAGGTCATCGCCTCGCTCTATGATCTCAATGCCGAGCTTGCGAAACATCTGCGGGATGAGCCCTAAGTCGGGCAGACCAACGTTCTTGAGCGTTAGCTCGCTCTGCGTCATGGCTGCGATGCCGATGAAGCTACCCACCTCAATCATATCGGGCAGGATACGATGCGTCGTGCCGTGTAGTCGCTCGACACCCTCGATGGTGAGCAGATTAGAGCCGATGCCCGAGATGCGGGCTCCCATAGAGACGAGCATACGACAGAGCTGCTGTATGTACGGTTCGCAGGCTGCATTGTATATAGTCGTCTTGCCATCTGCTAGGACTGCCGACATGATCACATTGGCGGTACCTGTCACGGAGGCCTCCTCGAGGTGCATGTAAGCTCCCTGCAGGTGTGGCACCTCTATGCGAAAGGCTCTACGCTCCTGATCATACTCGCACTCCGCCCCTAGGGTGGCAATACCGATCAGGTGGGTGTCTAGTCGACGACGTCCTATCTGATCACCGCCGGGCTTGGGAAAGACGGCGTGCCTACAACGACCCACGAGAGGACCGACGAGGAGCACGGAGCCGCGCAAGATCTTGCTCTCATGGAGGAACTGCGGGGAGTCGACGAAGTCTAGATCTATCTCCTGAGCTCT
>CABQOJ010000271.1 GCA_902465775.1 uncultured Porphyromonas sp.
CACGCCGCTTCGCCACTTACAAGCGTGCTCATCTGCTCTTTGAGGATCTAGATACTTTGGCAAAGATCCTGGACAACGAGGAGCGTCCCGTCCGTTTTATCTTTGCGGGCAAGGCGCCCCCTGCCGATGGCGGCGGGCAGGCGCTCATCAAGCGCATCATAGAGGTGAGCCGTATGCCGCAGTTTGTCGGTAAGATCATCTTCCTACCCGACTACGACATCGCTCTTGCCAAGACGCTTATCCCAGGCGTCGATGTATGGCTCAACAATCCGACGCGCCTCATGGAGGCCTCTGGTACTTCTGGCGAAAAGGCCGAGATGAACGGGGTCCTCAACCTCTCTGTGCTGGACGGCTGGTGGTACGAAGGGTACAAGGAGGGCGCCGGCTGGGCACTCTCGGCAGAGCACACCTACACTGATCAGCATCTGCAGGATCAGCTCGATGCCATGACGATCTATCAGCTCATAGAGCAGGAGATCGTACCCGCTTACTATGCCGACATGCCCGCTGGTTGTTCGGATCGCTGGGTAGACTATATCAAGCGCTCGATGCTCTACATTGCGCCACACTTTACGATGCGCCGCATGCTGGACGACTACTACGATCGCTTTTACAATAAGCTGGCAGTACGCTCCGAGCTTCTAGAGCATCAGGGCTACCAGCAGGCTCGTGATATCGTTGCCTGGAAGCAACGGGTCGCTGCCACGTGGGATACGATCACTGTCCAGGAGGCGACCTTCGAGGGGGTCATGCGAGAGCCAATCTACAACGGACAGCATAGCGATCCAACCTTTAGAGTGACGATCGATGCGGGGCAAGTGGAGGCAGAGCTCGTTGCCGAGCTGATTGTCACGACGCGAGACGAGCTGACGGGCGAAGTGCAGTATGTGGGCAAGGATCTCTTTCACGAGGTGATGCCACGCATGGGGACGACCCGTACCTATGAGCTAACGGTGCCGGCGGCTCGGCCAGGTAAATATCAGATCGCGGTGCGTCTGCGTCCTTATCTGCCGGAGCTGCCTCATCTGATGGACTTCGCTTACGTCCGCTGGATCTCGTTCTGAGTGCTAGCTGATAGCAACTAGGACGGAAGAAATAACGAGAGGACTCAATCGCTGAATGGAAGCGGTTGAGTCCTCTGCTGCTATTCTGATCCTCGCCTGATAACCTATTGGTAGCAAAAAGACAACGACAAGGCAATCGACAGACGATACCTTTGCGTAGACAATCTAGGAAACGCAATATATATCGTAATCGACTATGAAGCAAAAAGCACAACCCCTCACACGACTCGCCACGCTACTCGCCACGCTACTCGTCAGTGCCATCATCTTGCTAGCTCTCCCTCTGGAGGGACGGGCTGAGCGTCCTCCGCTCAGCACGAAGTCGGAGTACACCCTCCTCGTCTGTAGCGATCCGCACATTATGGCTCCCGAGCTAGTCGTTCAGGAGGGCCCTGCCTTTGAGGAGACATTACGTAGCGATCGTAAGCTACTCCTCGAGAGCGTACAGATCTTTGATCAGTTAATCAAGGAAGCTCTAGAGATACGTCCTGACCTCTTCCTCATCTGTGGAGACCTAACGAAAGATGGTGAGCTGGCCAGCTATCACTATCTCACGCAGCGACTAGAACGGCTCACCGAGGCTGGCATCAAGGTACTCGTCGTGCCTGGTAATCACGATGTCAA
>CABQOJ010000272.1 GCA_902465775.1 uncultured Porphyromonas sp.
GCATCAAGCCGATGCACGTGCACCACTTTACGGCGGGGCTATTCCTCCATGTGCCTCAGTGGGGCGACTTCTCGGTAGAGGGCTACTACAAGCCTCTGAGCAATGTGCTGGAGTACAAGGAGGGCTCTTTCTTCTATGGTGTCTCGACAAACTGGGAGCAGATGGTCGCCATGGGACGTGGCACGGCTTACGGTCTGGAGCTGCTCTGGCAGCGTAAGGTGGGCAAGCTGACGGGCTGGGTGAGCTACGCCTGGGCTCGCACGTGGCGCACCTTTGACCAGCCAGGCGAGGAGCTGAACTTCGGACGCACTTTCCCCGCTAAGTATGACCGCATACACGACTTTAAGATCACTGCGATGTATCAGCTGAGCAAGAGCTGGGACTTTGCCGCTACTTGGGTCTTTGCCTCGGGCCAGACGGGCACCATTGCGACGCACGAGTACGATGGACTGAAAGATCCGCTCTCATGGGAGAGTGTAAATGGATCTCTCGCCTATGTGTCTGAGCGCAATAACTACCGCTTCAAGCCTTACCACCGGCTGGATCTGAGCGTCACCTACACGAAGCATCACAAGCGGGGTAAGAGTTTGTGGAACCTAAGCGTCTACAACGTCTATAATCAGATGAACCCCTTCCTGGTCACGCCCGTGAGCGAGGAAACGGGCGACCACTCTTACCGCACCGTCCTGCAGCAGGTAACGATCTTTCCGATCCTGCCTAACATCAGCTACACCTACTCCTTCTAGCCTAAGACCACTATGAGACCTATACAATATATCCAGTTAGCCAGTAGCGCACTACTCATCACGCTCCTCACGGCCTGTCAGACGACCATTCCCCTCGACCTAGGCGACAACACGCCTCGCATCGTCATCAATGCGGTCGCTACGGAGCAGCAAGGCATCGATATATCTTTATCTCAGAGCAAGCCGACGGGTGTCGCTTCGCCCAGTACGAACGTTTACTACCCTTACGACCACCCCGACTGCCCCTATCGTATGACGCTCCAGGTCAACGATCAGCTCGTACCGATCAGCGAGGTGAAGCAATACAAGCCCCAGACGGGCGACCGCATAGCGATCTCTGTGGAGAAGTCTGGGCTCAAGACGGCTTCGGCCACTACCACGGTGCCCGCACAGCCTACCGTAGGCGTCGTCGCGGTCAAGAAGCTGGACAAGACACATCGCGCGCCCTATGCGTACAATATGCCAGGTAGGATAGATATGCCAGATGGCAGATATGTCGAGGTTCAAGACTACGAACTATCCATCCCGCTTCAGGGCATCACGAAGGATAGCTACTACCGCATCATCGTAGAGAAGCAAGCAGTGGATCCTGAAGGCGAACTCCAAGAGAGTCCATACGCTTGGAGTCAAGAGAAGATTAACGACCCACATATGACGCAGTTTGGCAATGGCGACCTGATCTTTGAGTCTAGCAGAGGTCGAGCGATGAATTTACTGGCTGGCTCTAACGTTTCAGCAAACGACTGCACGCTCAAGACGACGCTTTCCTTTGCCACAAAGGTGTGCAAAGCCGATGGCTCCACAGACGATGAGCGGACGGCTAAAGGAATATCAGAGTATGTCGCCCTGCGTGTCACCGTTTATGCGATCACGGGCGACCTCTATCACTACTGGCAGACAGTTACAGCAAAGCGCTATAATGGTCTAGGCGATACTGG
>CABQOJ010000273.1 GCA_902465775.1 uncultured Porphyromonas sp.
CCCGCCGTGAGTATCTGTCTCCTATATTGTCAGTTGGCTAGCTAGCGCGCTAGCGCATACTAGTGATTAGTTGCCGTGAGCAGCTTGGATCGCCTCGTACTTAGCGTTGTCGCCCAGTGCGTAGTAAATATTACCGAGTAGGTAGTAAGATGCATCGGGGTTGATGCTGTAAGCCTTCTCGAGGTAGGGGAGCGCCTTCTTGAGTAGTGCAGTGCGCTTCTGCTGAGCAGCTGTTGCACCGCCCTCCTCCTTGTCAGAGAGCTCTACAGCCTCGTTGTAGTAGATACGTCCGATGTTGCAGAGAGACTCGACGTAGTTGGGGTCTATCTCGATAGCTTTGTTAAACCACTTGAGCGCCTCCTGCTCATCGCTCTCCTCGTAGAGCTTGCCCATCACGTCATAGAGCTGTGGGTTCTCAGGATTGAGCTCGATAGCTTGCTTGAGGAAGGTGCGCGCCTCGTCATACTTGTTCTGTACGATGTAAGTGTTGATCAGGTTGACTGAGTAGTATGCTTCCTTGGGGAAGAGCTTGAGACCCTCGCGCATCGTCGTGATGTAGTTGGTCGTGTCGCCCTCCTCGATGTAGGTCTGAGCGAGGATCTGGTAGACCTCGTTCTGACGGTAACCGCTGCCCTTGAGCTCCTCACCGTACTGAATAGCTAGCTGCTTATCGCCAGCTTGGTAAGCGGTGATGATAGCAAAGAAGTCAACCATCAGCGAGTTGGAGTCTGTCTGAGCGAACTTATCACCCTCGAATAGGGGAGAGCGCTTGATCTCTCTGAAAGACTGGAATGCCTTGAGCGCATTCTTGAAGTCCTTCTGGTCCATGTAGTATCCTCCCGCATTGATGTAGTAGAGGAGGTTGTCCTTGTATGCGTTAGCAATCTTCTTCTCAAACTTAGGACGTACCTTGCCCTTATCGTTGGGCTGGTGGTCGACCTCGTAAGTCTTCGTGTAGTATGCGTGCATATCTAGGAGAGCCTTGTACATGCTAGGCAGGTCTTGAGGCTCATTCTTGAGGCTCTTTTGATTTTCGCCTGTGAAGGCACGCTCCTCAATGAGTCCCGCTGTGTACCAAGTCTTGGCATCGTCCTTGGTCTCTGGATTCTCTAGAGCCTGTTGGATTAGGGCGCGAGCTCCAGGATAGTCAGGCTTGCTAGCATCGGATAGACGGTCAGCGCCTCTGACGTTGGAGGTCTGTGCGCATCCGAGTGTCAGTGCACTCATTAGCACGAGTAGCACTAGGGTTACTTTGCGTGTTGTCTTCATATTCTAAATCGGTGTTACTAGTTATTGTCTTACTCTCTCTAATATAGATGGCTTACGGCTTGAGACTAATCCTCTTGCTCTCCTCATCTTGTGCGGGGGAGTCGTCAAAGTCATTGAGATCCTCCTCCTGTGGAACAAACTCTGAGGGGTCGTCTAGGTCAGCCTCGTCTACGAGCTCTGGCTCTTCTTCCTCGGCCACTACACTACATATAGATGCGATTTCGTCCGAACGTTTATTGAGGTCGATCATTTTGACCCCCTGAGTAGCACGTCCCATGACACGTACCTGCTCCATAGAGAGACGGATGGCGACTCCACTCTTGTTGATGATCATGATATTGTCGTCGTCCTCTACGGCACGTATATCGATGAGCTGGCCCGTCTTGTCGGTCACGTTGATCG
>CABQOJ010000274.1 GCA_902465775.1 uncultured Porphyromonas sp.
GCGTCTCGTCGTAGGTTACATCGCTACCAAGCTTGATCTTGAGCCACTCAGGCTTCCGTATGTGGGGTTGCTTCATCAGCTCTTTTTACTTCAGCTTACGATCGAGGAACTCGATGATGCGACTGTAGAGGTGTTGCCTATTATTGCCCCCATAGATGCTGTGATCCTTGTCGGTATAGGTCGCCATCTCAAAGGGGATGTCTGCCTTGACCAGTTCGGTGGCTAGGCGCATCGTGTTTTGCAGATGCACATTGTCATCAGCCGTGCCGTGGATGACGAGCAGGTCGCCGTGGAGGTTGTGAGCGATAGACAGCACTGAGGAAGCCTCGTACCCCTTGTTATTAACCTGCGGCGTCGCCATAAAGCGCTCTGTATAAATCGTGTCGTAAAAGCGCCAGTCGGTCACAGGAGCCACAGCTACGCCAGCACGAAAGACCTTGCCACGGCAGAGCGACATGAGCGTATTGTACCCGCCATAGCTCCAGCCGAAGATAGCGATGCGACTTCCATCGATATAGTTAAACTGCTTAGGCAGCGCCTCAGCAGCAGCTATCTGGTCGCTACTCTCGCGCAGACCTAGCTCACGATAGGTGCACTTGCGCCACTCGGTGCCACGGCCACCAGTGCCACGTCCGTCCACACAGACTACGACGTAGCCAGCTTGAGCGAGGGCATACTCCCAGCCGATGTAAAACTGATCCAGTACCTCCTGCGAGTCGGGACCACTGTATTGGTGCATCACCGTGGGGTAACGCTTGCTCGCATCAAAGTGTGGCGGGCGAATCATCCAGCCATGGAGCGTGCGCCCAGGAGCCACCTCGATGGTAAAGAATTCCTTGTCGTTGTAGTCATACCCCTTGAGCTTAGCGACCAGCTGGGCGTTATCTTCGAGCGTACGGATCACCTTGCCCTCCTTGGTCGTGCGGATTGTCGTGATGGCTGGTGTCTTAGCATTGCTATAGCTATTGATGAAGTAGCTGTAGTCCTGAGTGAAGCTAGCGCGATTGATGCCAGCCTCTCCGGCTAAGACGGTCGTCTTACCCCGTGGAGTCGTCTTGAGGACACGTCGCTGAGTAGGTGTCTGGTCGGCCGCCTGGTAGTAGACGTTGCCCTCGCTGTCACAGCCGTAGAAGCTGATGATGTCCCAGTTGCCCTGCGTCAGGCGCTGCTGGAGCGCTCCATTCGTGCCGTACTTGTAGAGCTGCGTAGATCCATCGCGCTCGCTCAGCATGACGATGCCATCGGGAACGAAGCGCATGGAGTTGATAAACTCATTGTTGATATATCGTGGATCTTGCTCACGAAGGGTCAGACGAGGCGTGCGGCTCTTCGGGTTGATGCGATAGACCTTGAGGTCGTTCTGCAGACGGTTGAACGTGATGGCTGCTAGATCGCTACCCCAGCCAGTGAAGACGATGCGGGGTATGTAGCCATCAGCGTCTAGCGGTAGATCCACACGGTCGGTGCGCTTGAGGTCAAGGTTGTAGAGGTGTAGCGAGACGGTCGAGTTTTGCTCGCCCACCTTCGGATACTTGTAGACATAGTCCGTGGGGTAGAGGTCGTCCCCGTAGATAGGCATCGAGTAAGCCTTGACCTGGCTCTCATCACTGCGTACGAAGGCTAGGAAGTCGCTCTGGGGGCTCCACTCCATCAGACGTGTCGTG
>CABQOJ010000275.1 GCA_902465775.1 uncultured Porphyromonas sp.
TGAGGCTGAAGCCGTAGCGATAGCGGTGAGCACCGTCGCTCTTGCGGATCATCTCTTGCGTCTGCTCCCACTGCTTGACCCAGAGAGGACGCACCTCTTCGCTATCCTCCTCGGCTCCCTCGTGGGGCATCTCCACTAGGGCGACCTCCACTTGCTCCTCGGGAGCTATCTCCGTCTGCAGGATGTACTGTATCAAGCTCATAGCAAGCATATCGAGCCACAGCTCTCTCGGCACCTCCACGGGCAAGCCCTCGAGCCTTTGCGCCAAGTTGGGGTCTGTTATGATGAGTGTCAAGTAACCCTCCCGCACCTCTGCTACAGGTATCCCCATAGGGTACTGCAGGGACGCCTCCATGTGAAAGTCTTCGTCTGCCACCAGCTCGGCAAGGCGTAGCGAGAGCGCCTCAAAGAGAGCGTCCGCCTGACTGTCCGTGTAGAGGAGCTGCGGATAAGTCCCCTCAAAAGGCAGCTGATCGTAGAGCGTGCGCCACGGGTAATAAGGGAGGAAGTGACCCACAGGAGCCGTGGGCATATAGATGTTGTGTGAACCAAAGTGATGTGGCTCAGCTAGTTCTTCGGCTATCTTCGTTTGATCTGTCATAGTTCTGTCTTTCTTTCAGTCATTAGTAGGTTGTGCGGGCTCACCTTCTTGTGGCTTGAGTCCACGCTCGGCCGCTTCCTTGAGGAGTAGCTCACGAGCGGGGCCATATTCGTTGGGTATCTCACCGTCTAGGATCGCGTTCTTGATCCGCTCCTTGAGCGTCCCCACGATCTGCGAGGGTGGAATCCCAAAGAGACGCATGATCTCAGCGCCATCGATCGGCGGAGCAAAGTTGCGAATGCGATCCTTCTCCTCCACCTCTTGGAGCTTGCGTCGTATCATCTGGTAGTTGTCCAGGACCTGCTGTACACGCTTCGGATTCTTGCTCGTCACATCGCTCTCCACCAGCGTCATCAAGTCCTCTATATCATCGCCCGCGTCAAAGAGCAGACGACGTATCGCCGAGTCGGTCACCCCCTCATCAACAAGCGAAGAGGGACGCATGTGTAGGTCTACCAGCTTGGCAACATACTGCATGTGGCTGTCTAGCGGGAGCTTGAGGCGGCGAAACATTCGCGGCACCATCTTAGCTCCTATATAGTTGTGGTTGTGAAAGGTCCACCCCAGCTGTGCATCCCAGCGCTTCGTCTTAGGCTTCGCAATATCGTGTAGCAGAGCCGCCCAGCGAAGGTAGAGGTTGTCACTCTTTGCGGCCAATTGGTCGACCACTTGATAGGTATGCGCTAGATTGTCCTTGTGCCCGACGCCGACGACCGTCTCGGTGCCACGCAGTAGTTGCACCTCGGGCAGGATCAGCTCCAGTAGCCCCGTCTGCTCCATCAGGGATAGCCCCACACTGGGACGAGGCGAGAGCATGATCTTGTTGAGCTCTACGATGATACGCTCCGCTGAAACAATCTTAATGCGCTCTCGGAGCTTCACAATAGCGTCAAAGACGGCATCATCGATGAAGAAGCCCAGCTGCGAGGCAAAGCGCACCGCACGCATCATCCGAAGCGGATCATCATCGAAGGTGACCTGCGGATCGACCGGTGTGCGGATCATATAGTCCTGCAGATCCTCCAGCCCGTAGAAGG
>CABQOJ010000276.1 GCA_902465775.1 uncultured Porphyromonas sp.
TACCGAAAGAGACGAGGAGTAGAGCCTTGTCTGTGGTCTTCTTTGCCTGCACCTCCTTGGTGACAGCCTGTAGCTTCTTGTCGTGATTTGAGAGAGCTAGGTTGTTGTCCTCCTGGCAGCCTACGCAGGTCAGGAGGGTGACTCCTAGAGCGCAGAGTGATAAGATTGTTAATAGCTTCTTCATTGTTGATAGGGTTATAAGTGATTTTATATTTGTGTGTGTTGGCTTGATAAAGCGTGGGGAACGATGGTTTTTCTAATCCTCCTCATCCTCTTGAGAGCGCGAGCGACGGGAGGAACGCTTGGTCGGTGTGATCTGCTTGGCTCGTCCGAAATGCACGCTCATGGTCATGTAAAGTGTGCGCCCTGGCGTAGAGGTACCGTAGTGCAGACCGTGTGGTGTGGTCTCATAATAGTTGAGCAGGTTGTCCACGCCAATGTTGAGGTCGAGAGACCAGTTCTCATTGGGTATGATGGTCTGCTGTGTGTTGAGACGCCATAGGTGATAGGGCTTGCCGTTGCCATCATCCTGATAGTAGCGGGTACTCTGCATACGTCCGTATAGTCCTACGGCTAGCTTGTAGCGCTGCTGGAGGAAGGCTTCGCTCCACGACAGCCCCACAGTGGCACGGTGGTGTGCCATACCGTCGATCGTGACTTGGCGCATCTCTTGCTTCTCGTCATCGTAGAGGAGTGCCTCTGTGTCGAGGTAACTGTAGCTGGTGGTCAGCGTCCACTGCTTGTAGATGCGCCACTTGGCGGTAACATCAGCACCATAAGTCTTGGCGCTGTCCATGTTCTTGTACTGACGCACGCGAGCTGGTCTGTAGGTGGCTATGAGATCCCCTGGAGCCTCTCGACTCGGGATCGTCACAAGGGTGATCATGTTGTTGAGGAAGTTGCCATAGCCCGTGACACTTACGTTGACCATTGGACTGTGATACTCGACGCTACCTGAGACATAGCGACTAGTCTGTGCCTTGAGGTTGGGATTGCCAAGATGAAGTATAACCATCGCCATCTCGCGAATGTATCGGTAGTGCAGCTCCTTGATAGTTGGAGTCTTAAAGCCCTCGGAGTAGGTCGCCCGCAGATTGACCGGTCCTAGCTTGTAGAGAAGGGAAACCTTAGGTGTAAACTTCGCCCCAAAGGCTGGGTGATAGGTTAGCCTAGCTCCCGCAGTCAGGTTAAAGTTCCTCGTGGGGGTCCACTCATCCTGTAGGTAGAGTCCCGCCTGAAAGTCATTGACCCGATCCTCGTCCAGTCGGCGTGGAGCTATGAGCCAGTTGTGATGCAGGTCTATGCCAGCGCTAAGTCGCTGATCGAAGGGAAGTGCGAAGACCCCCTTGAGCTCTGTCGTGATGCGCTGCTGATCGCTCTGCAGACCTACATCTCCAGGGAAGTAGGGGAAGTTCAGCTCCTTGCCATCTGGCAGGTACTCCTTAGCCCAGGTCTCACCCGTGTAGACGTAGTAATAGGCGTGCCTGTAGTACTGCATCTGAGCCGTCAGGACAGCTCCATGTGGGGTCTGCCAGCGCATACCTGCACCTGCGGAGGTGTTGTGATAGCGGAAGTCGTAGGTCTTGTAGTCGGGCACACCCGTCGGGCGGTGGA
>CABQOJ010000277.1 GCA_902465775.1 uncultured Porphyromonas sp.
AGCTCATGGAGATCTCCGAGCGGGAAGCTTATCCACTCGTCTTCATGGGCGTTACGCCAGGCTGCAAGGAGCGCTTGGAGAAGCTCTTTCCCGATGAATTCGTTCATATTCAGGATGACGACTACATCGACTACGTCTATCTCAGGGAAAAGCTCGCACGGCTCAATGGCAAGAAGCTTCAGTCGAAGCGCAATCACATCAATCGCTTCGAAGCTTCCTATCCCGACTACCGCTACCTGCCCATCACCACGGACGACCTAGAGCGTGTAGCGCACTTTGCCGATGAATGGCTAGCACATGCCGAGGCGACGGGCGATCCTGACCCCAGCTTGCATACAGAGCGCAAGGTCATCCAGCGATTCCTCGACAACTACGAGGCGCTGGAGATGCGTGGCGGGATGATCGAGATCGGAGGCGAGATTGTTGCCTTTACGCTGGGGTCGCCCATCACGGAGGACACCTTCGATGTGCATATCGAGAAGGCGCGCACCGACATCGACGGCGCCTATACGATCATCAACCGTGAGTTCGCCCGCAGCATCCCCGAGCAGTACACTTATGTCAATCGGGAGGAAGACCTCGGCCTGCCTGGCTTGCGTCAGGCGAAAGAGTCTTATCGCCCTGAGGTACGCCTCGTCAAGCACACCTGCGTGTGGCGTCGTCCCGACTGGGCTGGCGAACTGGAGTCCTAAGCATGAGATCGAAGGCTGAGACGCAGCGACTCTACGAAGAGATCTGGCGCACCACCTTTGGGGATAGCGACGACTTCATCGCGCTCTACAGTCGTACCGCCTTTGACCCTCGTCGCACCCATCTGCTCACGACGCTAGACCAGAGCTGTGCACTCAGTCATGTGCAGTACCTCCCCTACCTGATGCGCTACCGTGACCAATGGTGGCGCGCTGGCTACATCTCGGGCGCAGCCACCGCTAGCGACCAGCGAGGCAAAGGACTCGTGCAGCACCTCATGCGAGCGAGCCATCAGCAGATGTGGCGGGACGGGTGTCTCTGCGCCTTCCTCATACCAGCCGAAGAGTGGCTCTATCACTTCTATCGCAAGATGGGCTACGCCACGCTCTATGGCAAGCGCCTTACTCCTACTCTAGAAGGGGAATCAACTGACCGTCCCTTAGGCGAAGCTTGGCAACAATACCAAAGTTGGCAGGCTACACTTGCCGAGCACTACCCCACCGTCACGCATAGCTACCATCAGTGGCGCACGCTCCTAGCGAGCTTAGCGCTCGAGGCGGGCGGCGTCGGCACCATCGGAGAAACGACCTACTATTATTATAGAGATGCTGAGAGAAAGAAGCAAAGCATCCTCGCCATCCCCTCAGCAAAAGAACCAGCCGACAAACCTTTTGACCTAAAAGCTCCCTTCGGTATGCTACGCCCCCTACGCATAGCTGAGTTGCTCGGCTGGGCTATTGAGCTAAGCCTGCTGGAGATGGATCAGCTCGCTTCCGCAGCGCTCTATGTAGATCCAGAGCGCATCGTCTTTGACCTACTCGACGAACAGATCCCGACAAATAGCGGTCGCTACTGTCTCCTGCACCAGCGTCGCCAGCTCCTCTTCGCGCCACGTCCCAGCGATCGG
>CABQOJ010000278.1 GCA_902465775.1 uncultured Porphyromonas sp.
GCGTGATGCCGTAGTTGATGCCAAAGTTGGCCGTCTTCGCCTTGCTACGCATCAGTGGGGTCACCTCCTCGGGAGCAACCTTAAAGACCTTGGCAGCTGTCGCTGTGTGAATGTCATCGCCCGAGAGGAAGGAGTGTATCATCGCTGGGTCTTGGCTCAGATGCGCCATGACGCGCAGCTCCACTTGCGAGTAGTCCGCACTGAGCAGGACAGCTCCGATCGGCTTCTCATGGGTGTGATCCACAGGAACGCAAGCCGAAAGGCGCGGAGTGTAGTACGGATCAGCGACAAAGGCACGACGCAGGGGACGACCGAGGTCGCTACGGATGGGGATGTTTTGCAGATTCGGATTGCTCGAGGAGAGCCTGCCCGTGGCGGTGACCGCCTGATTGTACGAAGTGTGGAGCTTGCCATCGGGGTAGCACATCTTGGGCAGTGGATCTATATAGGTGTTGAGCAGTTTGCGCGCCTCGCGGTAGTCTAAGATGAGCGCCACGACAGGGTGGAGCGAGCGAAGCGGGAGGAGCGTCTCCTCGTTGGTCACGTAGCTGCCAGTCTTGGTTTTGCGTGGCTTCTCCACAATCTGGAGCTCGTCAAAGAGCAGTTCGCCGATCTGCTTCGGGCTATTGACCTTGAGGTTAAGCCCTCGAGAGGAGTAGCTCTGTATCTCCTTCTCTAGGCGAAGGACGCTCTCGAGAAGCTCCTGACGGGAGCGCTGCAAAGCCTCGATGTCGAGGACGATGCCACGCTGCTCCATGTGCATCAGCACGTAGAGGAGCGGTATCTCCACCTCGGTGAGGAGACGCTGCTCGGTAGGGGAGAGCTGCTTGTGCAGGGCGTGGTAGAGGCGTAGCGTCACGTAGGCATCTTCGCTGGCGTAGTCGCAGAGGAGCTTGGGGTCTACGTCGGTGCGTAGCGCAAAGCTTTCCTGAGGCGAGAGATCTTTGTACCGTATCGTGTCGTAGCGGAGCAAGCCCCCCGCCAGTTCGTCGAGGCTGTGCCCCTGGTCGGCATCGATCAGGTAGTGCGCCAGCATGGTGTCGTAGAGCGGGCGCGCCTCGGAGAGTCCGTAGCGTGTCAGCACCTCTAGGTCAAACTTAGCATTGTGCGCCACCTTCAGCACACGCTCGTCCTGCATCAGATCCTTAAGCGGAGAAAGTATATGCGTAGCCTCCTCAGACGACTCGGGGAGCGGGATAAAGTAAGCTTGTCGCTCGTCGGCACAGAGCGACATACCGACGATACCCGCACAGAGCGCATCGAGGCCATCGGTCTCGGTGTCAAAGGCGACAACGGAGCTACCCGCCAACTGCTTAGCGAGCTGGCTCACTGCTTCGTAACCTTGGACTTCGGTAAAGGTCACGCCGACCGTCTTGTAGTTTTCCATAGGAGCTGTGGCGCTCACGGGACCCGCAACCTCAATCGTGGCTGGCGAACTTTGTGCTGTCGAACTACCGCCAAGGTCAAAGAGACCTACCTGAGCAGCGGTCGCTGCGGGCTTGCCAATTCGCTTGAGCAGTGAGGTGAAGGCAAACTCTTTGAAGATGCGCTCCACAGCGGCGTGGTCGGGGCCCCGCCACTTCATCTGATCTG
>CABQOJ010000279.1 GCA_902465775.1 uncultured Porphyromonas sp.
TCCGCCAAGCGATGCGCACGCATCATATAGATGCTTACATCATACCTAGTGGCGACGCTCATCTGAGCGAGTACACCCCTGAGCGGTGGAAGTCGCGCACCTGGATCAGTGGCTTCACCGGCTCTGCCGGCACGGCGCTTGTGACGCTGGACAAGTCCTTCATGTGGACCGACTCGCGCTACTATCTGCAGGCAACGAACGAGCTACAAGGTAGCGAGATGACACTACAGCGTGGCGACGATCCTGACACGCCTACGATCCAGCAGTATCTCTCTGCGCATCTGAGCAAGGGTGCTGTCGTCGGTGTCGACGGAGCCTGCTACTCCATGGCTGAGTACGCACCGCTTGCCCAGTCGCTAGCTAACCACGGCATCAAGCTGGTCTCCCAGTATGACCTCATCGAGGAGGTGTGGAGCGACAGACCTGGCGTGCCGACCAATACGTTCTACCTACAGGATGTCAAGTTCTCAGGCGAGCGCACCCGTGACCGTCTGCAGCGTATCCGCGAGGCTTACCAGAGCTATGGCGCTGAGGCGGTAGCTATCACGATGGTTGACGAGCTCTGCTGGAGCTTTAACATCAGGGGCAACGATGTCTCTTACAATCCCGTCGGCATCGCCTTTGGCTTTATCGACAATGAGCACGCTTATCTCTTTGCATTGCCAGAGAAAACGGTCTTCGAGCTACGTCAGATCCTCAATGGTGAGGGCGTAGAGGTTCGCGACTACGACACCTTCTACGACTTCCTGAGCAAACTACCACAAGATCTCAAGGTGATGGTCGATCCGAAGCGCACTTCACAGCGTGTCCGTGAGGAGCTGGGCGAACGTCCCGTCATCACAGGCGACTCAGTCATATCGCATCTCAAGTCGATCAAGAATGAGACAGAGATAGCTGGCATCCACCGAGCTATGCAGCGTGATGGTGTCGCCCTGACCCGCTTCTTCATCTGGCTCGAGCAGGCTCTCAAGAAGGGCGAGCACGTCGACGAGTACTCGGCAGGCGAGACGCTCCAGCAGTTCCGCGCGAAGCAAGAGTTTTACGTCAGTGACAGCTTTGGCGTCATCTGCGGTTACCAAGCCCATGGAGCTATCGTGCACTACGCCGCCACGCCCGAGAGTGCCTACAAGCTAGAGCCCAAGGGCATGCTCCTACTGGACAGTGGTGGGCAGTATATCGATGGTACGACAGATATCACCCGCACGATCGCTCTCGGTCCCGTCACCGACCAGCAGCGCACAGACTTCACGCTGGTGCTCAAGGGACACATAGCAATCGCTACGGCACACTTCCCGAAGGGTACCCGCGGCAACCAGCTAGACATCCTAGCCCGCAAGGCGCTCTGGGATAGAGGCCTCTCCTATGGTCACGGCACGGGACATGGTGTCGGCGTCTTCCTAAATGTACACGAAGGACCGCAAAACATTCGCACGGACAACAACCCAACGCCGATGCACCTGCACACTTTCACCAGCAATGAGCCTGGTCTCTATCGTGCGGACCAGTACGGTATCCGCATCGAGAACTTGATCCTGACGGTCGAGAAGGAGCAGACCGAGTTCGGCACCTTCTACGGCTTT
>CABQOJ010000280.1 GCA_902465775.1 uncultured Porphyromonas sp.
AACAAAGTCTGCCAGAGGCTCATTGGGGATAATCTCATTGACAGCAAGGAGTGCCACAGCGATCGGGAGATCAAAGACGGTCCCCTCCTTGCGCACATCGCCTGGGCTTAGGTTGATGACTGTATTGTAGCTCTTAGTGTGTGCGCCACTGGAATCGCAGGCGGTATAGACACGAGAGAGCGACTCTCGTACGGCTGCATCGGGCAGTCCCACCATGCTGATGTTGAAGCCCTTGGAGACACTGAGCTCGACGGTGACGAGGAGCGCATCGAGGCTGACGAGGGCTGAGGAATAGGTCTTGACGAGCTTACTCATTGTATTGGAAATAAGAGATGGAGTCCACGACCAGTGCGTGATTACTGTCGGTACGGTAGTGCATCACGCCAGCCTGTTCGTCTGGAGCTAAGGCTCTGTAGAGCTGCACACGGAGAGGCTCGGGCGCATCGATGACGTAGCTGTAAGCTCCTAGACGATTGGCGATCTGTCCTAGCGAGTCTACGCTCCCGAGGGGCAGGAGCAACGTGATCGACTGCTGGGTGCCTTGCGGTATGCGCACATGTGTCCACTCTATGTCTGAGCCGAAGAGGATGCGTCCCTGAGGATAGCTGGAGGCTTGCCACGTGATGGTGTCGCTCTTATTGATGGCGCGTAGGGTGGGGTAGCTCTTTTGGCTAGCTGATAATGGGGTGACGACAAACTGATAGATCTCAGGGGTGAAGAGCGCAGAGTCTATCGTGCCGTCCATGAGCGCCTGACGCAACTGCGACAAGCCGTCCTCGTAGAGAGACATGATCTCCAGCGCCCAGTTCATCTGTCCCGCATAGCGCTTCTGCTCCTTCTTTTTGAGGTTTGAGGCAAAGGCGATGAACTCTTGCATCACCAGCTTTGCCTCTTTGTTGGCATTGTCCAAGTCATTGTCCGCTACCGCCTGGTCGTAGGTGCGTAGGAGCGGAGCTGCCTTCTTGAGGAAAGCTTTGTAGCCCGTTCTCTTAGCTTCGTCAAGGTCGTAGCAGTTGTGCGGTGAGGCTATTTCTAGGTGAAAGCGCACCTTACTCTGGCTCTGCAGGTCTAGCGGGTAGTACTGCTCGAAGTTTCCCACGACGATGTACGCTCCGTGGACAGAGTCTCGATCGAAGGTGTAGGTAAAAGTTTCTCCTGCCTTGGAGAAGGCGAGCGTGTCAATGCGTGCTCCGCCACTCTGTAGCGTGTAGAGGAGTGCTGTGTAGCCAGTGTTGTCGGCCTTTTCGCTATCAATCTCTATCTGCACATCACCACTACCGCAAGATACGAGCAGAAGCAGACTGGTGAGCAGGGACGTTAGGGTGGTAAAGGGGTGGGGCAGGCGTCTCATAAGGTGTATTGTTTAATTTGACTGAGCAGCGTCTTGTCGCTGTTGCATCCATCGGGTGATAATCTCGGCGATCTCTTGTAGCTGCTCACGAGAGGTGCTCGTGGCTCCGCATACGCCGATAGACTCTTCGTGCGAGGGAACTAGGTCGTAGGTCAGTTCGGAGGGA
>CABQOJ010000281.1 GCA_902465775.1 uncultured Porphyromonas sp.
CTTCCTCGACTACGCCTCCCATCCCCTGAGCATTGTCCTCAATCCACGGGATCTGGTGAAGCTCGCAGAAGTGCGCCAGCTCGACTGCGGGGCAGGGCATACCGTACATATTGACCGCTATGAGTGCCACCGTCCGAGGAGTGCGAAGCGACTCCAGATAGTCCAGCGAACCATTCATCTGAAAGGTGACAAGCCCCTCGCTACTCGGCGAGGGCATCACGTCAGCCCAGACGGGTCGGAGCCCTAGATGACAGACCGCCTCGGCAGCCGCCACATAGTTGTGCGTGGCAATGATCACCTCGCCACCACGGGGTAGCTCTAGCGCAGCCAGAGCCAGCAGGAGCGCATCGCTCCCGTTTCCACAGCTGATGACACTCCACGGAGCCAGCCCCAAGTAGGCCGCCAGCTCCTCCTCAAAGGCACGCACCTCCTCACCGCCGATGTATCCACCCGAGGCGACAACCCTCCCGATGCTCCTATCGAGCTCAGCTTGGTAGGGGCGATGTTCTTCGGGTAGGTTGACTAGAGGGATGCGCATGTCGCTGTAAGGCTAGACCAGTTTGCTACCAGGCGCTATCGTGTCAGGCAGCGTGACCACCTGTAGCTGTCCCGTCTTGTAGTCCTCGACCGAGATGATCATACCTTGCGACTCGACGCCACGTATCTTGCGCACAGGGAGGTTAGCGACGAAGGCAACGGTCTTACCGACCAGCTCCTCCGGCTTGTAGTACTGAGCGATGCCCGAGACGATCGTTCGTCCGCCCATGCCATCATCGATGGAGAAGCGCAGGAGTTTGTCCGCCTTGGGGACCTTCTCGCAAGCTAGGATACGGCCTGCACGCATATCGCTCTTGGTAAATGTGTCAAACGGCACATCCTCCAGTAGAGCCTCGGGGTGACGGCTCTGCTCCTCGTTGAGCTTCTTGATTGCAGCGAGCTTGTCCAGTTGCGCCTGAATCACCTCGTCCTCAATCTTCTCAAAGAGCAGCTCGGGCGTACCCAGCTGATGCCCCTCGGGAAGTAGATCTGTAGCGCCAAAGCGGGAAAAAGCAAAGCCTCCCTCCCCAACCTGTAGCATAGCGAGGAGTCGACGTGTCGAGAAGGGTGTGAAAGGCGCAAAAGCGATTGTCAGATTGCCCACCAGCTGCAAAGCTAAGTGCAGGATCGTAGCGACACGGTCGGGGTCGCTCTTGATCACCTTCCAGGGCTCCGTGTCGGCGAGGTACTTATTGCCGATGCGGGCCAGCTGCATAGCAGTCTTGAGCGCCTCTCTAAAGTGGAAGTGCTCCAGCTGATCGTCCAGCTCTGCGGGTATGGCTGCCACCTCTCGGAGCATCTCCTCGTCGATCTCTGTGAGATGACCCAGCGGAGGTACCTTGCCGTCGAAGTATTTGTGTGTCAGCACCAATGCGCGGTTCACAAAGTTGCCGTAGATAGCGACCAACTCGTTGTTATTACGCGCTTGGTAGTCACGCCATGTGAAGTCATTGTCCTTGGTCTCAGGCG